>NZ_JBHWUR010000019.1:0-104078 GCF_042737755.1 Streptomyces sp. NPDC059994 | reverse complement strand
CCGTGGAGGTCTTCGCGGCCGGGCGTTCCGGCGTGCTGTTCCGGCTCAGGCCGAGCGGGCTCCGCTGTGGGCCAGCAGGTCGAGCGAGAGCAAGGGGGTGGTCTCCCTGGGAGCGTCGATCACCGGGTCGCAGGCCAGCACCGCCTGGTGGAGGCGGTTCATCCGGGGAGACGGTTCGAGCCCGAGCTCGTCGCCCAGCATCCTGCGCAGCCGCTGTACGACCTCCAGCGCCTGGGTGCGCCGGCCCGAACGGCTCAGCGCCAGCATGAACTGGGCGTGCAGATTCTCATGGGTGGGATACGAAGCGCACAGCGCGCTCAGTTCACCGAGAAGGTCATGGTGCCTGCCGAGCCTGAGATCGGCGTCGATGCGCTGTTCCTGGACACTGATCCGGGTTTCCTCCAGACCCGCCAGATGAATACGCAGAACGGGTCCCGCCTGGACGTCGGAGAGCGCCGATCCCTGCCACAACCCCAGTGCGGTCGACAGCAGTTCGGAAGCGTCGGCGTCATTTTTGCCGAGTTCGGACCTGCCCTGTCGTACGAGATCGTGAAAGAGAGTGACGTCGAGTTCGTCGGGGTGGACGGCGAGCAGATATCCGCCGTCCCTGGTCTGCAGCAATTCGCGCGCCGCCTTGAGGCTGCCGATGCGCGGCACCCGCTTCAGGATGCGCCTGAGCTGCAGAACGTACGACTGGAGCGTGGAAAGCCCGGTATCCGGGGGGCTTTCTCCCCACAGCTCCTCGATACAGGTGCCGACCGTGACGACTTGATTGGCGTTGAAGACGAGCAGCGCGAGGAGCTGGCGCTGTTTGGGCGCCGTGGGGGCGTAATCGTGACCGTTTTCACGCACACGCAGCGAACCGAGCACCGAGAATTCCATGACGACCTCTCGCTTGTTTCCCCGTAATAACGAAACCGGCGACGACCGACGGCTCCGTTGTTCAGCGAGACTATCCCCGGGGCCCGGGCAGCTCTCCCAGGAGAGTTCAGGATCCGTCAACTCGCTCCATCGCGGCCCCCCATCGGGAGTTCAGTCAGCCTCCCTCGGGATTCCGTAACGTCGGCCCCCGTCGACACGATCCCCGAGGAGGCACACGTGCGACTCGCAGGGAAGGTCGCCATCGTCACCGGTGGCACCAAAGGCCTGGGGTACGCGATCGCCCAGGCATACGCCAAAGAAGGGTGCCGCGTCGTCTGCGCCGCCCGCGAGCCCGACGAAGGACGCGAACTGCCGCCGGTGGGCGAGGGCGACCTCGCCTACCATCCCGTCGACGTCCGCGACCCGGACTCGGTGGAAGCGCTGATGCGCGGCACATACGAGGCATACGGCCGCCTGGACGTCCTGGTGGCCGGCGCGGGCGTCAGCCGGGCCGGTCCGGCCGAACGGCTGGACGCCGCCCACTGGGCGGACGTCATCTCCACCAACCTCAACGGTACGTTTCTGTCCGTGCGTTCAGCGGTGCCTTACCTCTTGCGCGACGGCGGAGGCCGCGTCATCACCATGTCGTCGGCGCTGGCGACCCGAGTGGCCCCCGGCTCGTCGGCGTACGCGGCGTCGAAGGCCGGGATCGAGATGCTCACCCGGGTCGTCGCCGTCGAGCTGGCAGGACAGCCCATCACGGTGAACTGCCTGAGCCCCGGCTTCATCGACGAGGGCATGGGGCGCCAGCTGGCCCGCAACGAAGCCGTCTGGGACTACTACCGCGGCAAGATCGCGGCCGGGCGCGCCGGGCGGGCCGAGGAGATCGCCGATGCCGCGCTCTTCCTGGCCGACGACGGCTCCGACTACGTCAACGGCCATGTCCTGGAGGTCAACGGCGGGCTGAGGTGGTGACCGACGACCACCCCGGCCCGGACCTCACAGGCACTGCCGACCAGCAGCCCTCGTGACTTTCGCAACCACCCTCGTAACCTTCCGACAAGGAGATCCACAACCATGTCCCCATGGACCAAAGCGACTTCGGCGGAGGCCTCGTGAAGGCACTGGTGTCCGGTGACTCCGGACTGCGCCTCGACTCGGTCGCCGAGCCCGAGCCGCGCCCCGACCAGGCGCTCGTGGAGGTGCACGCGATCGCCGTCAACCGCGGTGAGCTCGCACTGATGGGGCAGCTCCCCCCGGGGTCCCGGCTCGGCTGGGACGTGGCGGGCACGGTCCTGCGCGCCGCCGCCGACGGGACCGGGCCCGTGGCCGGCACCCGCGTCACCGCGCTCGCCGAACGCGACGGCTGGGCCGAGCGGATAGCCCTGTCGCCGACCCGGCTGACCCCTGTGCCCAGCGGCATGGACTGGCCCGCCGCCGCGGCCCTGCCGGTGGCCGGACTGACCGCGCTGTACGCACTGGAGTACGCGGGACCGCTGCTCGGCAGGTCCGTGGTGATCACCGGCGCGGGCGGCGGAGTGGGCCGGATGCTGGTGCAGCTCGCCGCCGCGGCCGGCGCCGAGGTGATCGCCCAGGTCGGCTCCCCGGACCGCGCGGAGGGACTGCGGTCCCTGGGCGCCCACACCGTCGGGACGTACGAGGAGGGCGACGCCGCCGGCGGTCCGGTGGACGTCCTCGTCGACAGCGTCGGCGGGCAGGTGCTCGCCGGTGCCTTCGGGCGCGTACGGCCGGGAGGCACGGTCGTCTGCTACGGCAACACCGTGCGCGAGGAACTGCGGCTGCCGCTGGACTGGGGCCACGCGCGCCCCGGACTGCGGATCAGCTATCTCCACCTCTTCGACGAGGTGACCCGCCGCAGCGTCGCCCGGGACCTCGCCTCGCTGGTGCGTCTGGTGGCCGAGGGGCGGCTCACTCCCGAGGTCGCGGCCGTCGGGTCCTGGAGCGATCCCGAGCCCGCGCTCGACGCGCTGCGGCAGCGGCGGGCCAACGGCAAGGTCGTCCTCACCCTCTGAGACCTTCCTCCCCGGGGCCCGGCGGTTTGTGCGGACCGCCGGGCCCCACCCCTGCCGTGACGCGGCCCGGGTCCCTCCAGCCGCCGGTCATCGGCGCACCTTCTGTCCTCCAGGAGGTCCGGCCACCGTGGAACGCATGAGCCTGCCATCCACAACGCCCTCCGACACCCACCTCGCCCAGGTCCCGCCGCCCCGCGTGGAGGAGGTGGCCGACCGGATCTTCGCGTACGTCCAGCCCGACGGGGGCTGGTGCCTGAACAACGCCGGGATCCTCGCCGGCCCCCACTCGGTGGCGCTCGTCGACACCGCGGCCACCGAGGCCAGGGCCCGCGCCCTGCGCGGCGCCGCCCTCGAACTCGGCGGCGCCGAGCCGCGGACCGTGCTCAACACCCATCACCACGGCGACCACACCTTCGGCAACGCCGTCGCCGCCCCGCACGCCACCGTCATCGCGCACGCGCACACCCGCGCCGAGATGGCCGAGAAGGGCGAGGGCCTCAAACACGTGTGGCCCGGCACCGACTGGGGCGACCTCGGCGACCTCGGCCGGTCCCTGCCGATGGTGACCTTCGAGGACCGGCTGACGGTGTACGTCGACGAGCTGGCGGTCGAGCTGCTGTACGTGGGCCCGGCCCACTCCAGCAACGACGTCGTGGTGTGGGTGCCCGAGCGCCGGGTGCTGTTCGCGGGCGACGTCCTGATGCCCGGCTGCACACCGTTCCTCCTCGGGGGGTCGATCCTCGGCACCCTGGAGGCGATCGCGCGGCTGCGGGCCCTTGAGCCCCGTACGGTCGTCGGCGGGCACGGGCCGGTGGCCGGGCCCGGGGCCCTCGACGAGGCCGAGGCGTATCTGCGCTGGCTGCAGAAGGCCGCCACACAGGGGATCGACGCGGGACTCACCCCGTTCGAGGCGGCCCGGGACACCCCGCTCGGCGCGTACGCGGAGCTGCGCGACCCGGAGCGGCTGGTGGCCAATCTGCACCGCGCCTACTCCGAGGCGCTGGGCGAACCCCTGGACACCCAGATCCGCTCGGCCCCGGTGATGGCCGAGATGGCCCGCCTCAACGGCGGGAGCGCCCTGGCCTGTCTGGCCTGAGCACACGCGCATGACATCGCCCCGCCGGTTCGACCGGCGGGGCGATGTCACGTGCAGCTAGGCGCGCTCGGACGACGCCCCGGAGGAGGGTGCGACGGTGTGCAGGGCGCCCCGGTGGAAGACCAGCGGCGGGCGCGCGGCGTCCACCCCGAGACCCACCACCTCGGCGACGGCGAAGAAGTGGTCGCCGAGCCGCTGGACCTGGCGCACCAGACAGTCCAGCCAGGCGGTGGTGCCCGGCAGCACCGGGTTGCCGTGCGGCGACTCCCACCACGTAAGACCGGCGAACTTGCCCGCGGTGTCGCCCGGTCCGCCGCTCTTGGCGAAGCGCGCGCACAGTTCCTGCTGGTCATGGGCGAGGATATTGACGGTGAAGGACCCCGCCTCGCTCATCGGCGGCCAGCTCACCGATTTCTCGTCGATGAAGATACCGACGAGCGGCGGCTCCAGCGACACCGACACGAACGACCCCACCACAAGCCCGGCGGGCCCGGCCGCCGTCGCCGCGGTGACCACGGTGACGGGGCTCGGGACGTGGCCGAGTATGTGCCGGAACAGCTGCGGCTCCACAAACGCACCCACAGGCGGTGCCCAGGACATGTCGACCTCCCAAATGGTGTTCTCCGGTCAACAGCCATGCTGGCGCAGGTGGTTGGGGAACCGGTCGGAGGCGGATGCAGAGCCGCCGATGAGCGCGTCGCGCGCCCCCGGCGTCGCCTTTCATCCTCCATCCGTCCCCTATCGGCCACCTCGACCATGGGGACACCCGTATATGGATGGAGGAGCCGGCCATGCCCGTGCCCCAGCAACGTGATCCCGAACTCACCCGGAAACATCTGACGACCTGGCTCGGCGAACGGCTGCCGGAGGCGGCGGACCTGCGCGTCCGTGTCGAGGTGCCCGAGGGCCTCGGCTTCTCCAACGAGACGCTGCTCGTGGACACCAAGTGGGGGCGGGCGGGCGCCGAGCACCACCGCCGACTCGTCGTCCGGGTCGCCCCCACCCGCTACCGGGTGATGCCGGGCTCCCGGCTCGACGAGGAGTACCGCGTCCTCGACGCCCTGCGGGACACCGATGTGCCGGTGCCCGGTGTCCTCGGCTTCGAGCCCGACCCCGGACTGCTCGGCGCGCCCTTCTACGCCATGGACCGCGTCGAGGGCTGGGTCCCGCCGGACCTGCCCTCGTACCACCGCGACGGCGGACCGGTGGCCGCGCTCGACGAGGGCGGCCGCGCGGCGGTGTGGTGGGGCGGTGTGGAGGCGCTGCACCGCATCCACCGCCTCGACGTCACCTCTCTCGGCCTCGACGGCCTGCGCCTCTCGGCCCACGGCCCGTACGGGCTCGGCGCCCAACTCGGCTACTACGAAGCCCATATGGACCACTTCGGCGGCGCGGACCCGGTCCCGGTCCGCGAGGCGCTGGCGCTGCTGCGGGACGGGCTGCCGCCGGAGCCGGAGCGGCCGAGCCTGCTGTGGGGGGACGCGCGCCTGGGCAACCTGATGTTCTCCGGTGTGGCGCCCGTGGCCGTACTGGACTGGGAGATGACCTTCCTGGGACCTGGCGAGGCCGACCTCGGCTGGTACCTCTACCTAGACCGGCACCTCAGCGAGGGCGTCGGCGCACCCCGGCTGGCCGGGCTTCCCGGGCGCGCCGAGACGATACGGCGCTACGAGGAGCTGGCGGGGCGGCCCGTCGCGGCACACATGGACTGGTACGAGGTGTTCGCGGGCTTCCGGTTCGCCCTGATCGCCTCCCGGGTGGGGCGGCTCCTGGTGGAGCACGGCCTGGTCGCCGCGGAGGCCGACGTCCCGCTGGCGCGCAACGCCGCCAACCTGCTCGCCCGCACGCTGGAACCGCTGGGCTGAGTCCCATGTCCCCGCTTCCCCCCACGCAACCAACTCACCCCACCTTTACGTATGTTCGGACCCGTTCAGAGAGGCCGTTCCATGGAAACCCATCAGCACCGCACCGACGCCCTGGTCGTCGGCAGCGGTTACGCCGGATCGATCGCGGCCCTGCGGCTCGCCGAGGCCGGGGTCGCCACGATCGTGCTTGAGCGCGGCCGCCGCTGGCAGGTCGGCGCCGAAGGCGACACCTTCGCCACCCAGCACCGGCCGGACGGCCGCGCGTCCTGGCTGAGCCCGAAGTCCCCGCTCACCGACCAGACGCTCGACATCTACCCCGGCGTCCTCGAATCCCTGGAGGGCGAGGGCCTGACGATGATCGCCGCGGCGGGCGTCGGCGGCGCCTCGCTGCTGAGCAACGGCACGATGGTCGAACCCTCGCCCGAGCTGTTCCGCCGGGCCTTCGGGGACTTCCTCGACCAGCGGGAGATGCACGACGTCTGGTACCCGCAGGCCCGGGAGCTGATCGGCTGCTCCCCGATACCGAAGGACGTCCTCGACTCGGACTTCTACCGCTCCTCGCGCGACTTCATGGACCAGCTGGAGCGGGCGGGCATCCCCTACGACCTGGTCGACCTGGCCGTCGACTGGGACGCGGTCCGCGAGGAGATGGCCGGCCGCCGGGCCGCCTCGCACATCGCCGGGCTCAACGTCTTCGGGGTGAACAGCGGCGCCCAGCGCAGCGTCGACCTCACCGTCCTTGCCCGCGCCGAGGCGACGGGCCGCGTCGAGGTGCGCCCGCTCAGCGTGGTCACCGGGATCCGTCCGCAGGGCGACGGCCACCTGGTCTCGTACGACGAACTGGACGAGCGCGGCACGCCGGTGGCCCGGCACCAGGTGCACACCACGCACCTGGTCCTGGCGGCGGGCACGCTGGGCACCACCCGGCTGCTGCTGCGCGCCAAGGCCGCGGGGTACCTGCCCGGCCTGGACGCCTCGGTGGGCACCAGGGTCGGCAACAGTGAGGTGATCACCGCCCGGACGGGGATGGCCCCCAACAACCCGGCGCAGGGCGGCCCGTGCTCGGTCATCGTCAAGGACTGGCGGGACAACCCGCACGCCCCGGTGACCCTCCTCAACTTCCCCTGGGTGGACGCCCCGTCCGACGAGGGGTGGATCACCACGATCGGCGCCTCGCCGACCGAACCGCTGGGCTCTTTCCGGTACGACGCGGGCAAGGACGACGTCGTCCTGAACTGGCCCGTGCAGGACCCGCGCGCGGTGCGGGCGACCCACGCGGTCCAGCACACCCTGGACCGGCTCAACGCGGCCACCCCGGGCAGCAGGACCGCCTTCAACCGCATCGGCACCACGGGCGGGAACGTGGTGGGCGGTGTGCCGCTCGGCCTCGCCACCGCCGCCGACGGCAGTGTGCACGGCGCGCGCAACCTGTACGTCGTCGACAGCTCGCTGCTGCACGGCTCGTCCGGCGCCGTACCGCCCGCGCTGACCATCTCGGCGGTCGCCGCGCGCGTGGCCTCGCTCCTGGTGGCCTCGGTCGCGGGCGCCTGACACACCGCGCCTGACACACCGCGCCTGACACACCGCGCCTGACACACCGCGCCTGACGCACCGGGTCCGCCGGCGGACATACGAGAGGGGCTCCCCCGATGGTTTCGGGGGAGCCCCTTCCTCGTGCCTCGCGGTGGTGCGAACCGCCATGTGCTTACCGGAAGTTCGGGATCACCTGCTCGGCGAAGAGCCGGGCGGTGCGGGCCGTCTCCTCGTAGGGCGGGTTGCCGGAGATCATCTGGAGGCTGATGGTGACGTCGCCGTACCACTCGCGGATGGTGCGCAGCCGCTCGGTGACCTCGTCGGGGGTGCCGACCAGCGTCTTGTTCTCGGCCACCGACTTGTCGAAGTCGGACTTCTTGATCTTGTCGACGATGGCTTCGTACCCGGCGTAGCCCTCGCTGCGGCGGGTGCCCCACGCGGCGACCGCGTCGACCATCACGGCGTTGGTGCGCTGCGAGTACTCACGGCCCTTGGCCATCGCCTCGGCGGAGTCCTCGCTCAGGTAGCAGCCGTAGCTCAGGTGCACCTCGTCGCCGCCCGGCGCGTGGCCCGCGTCGGCGTACGCCTTGCGGTACAGGGTGAGCATCTCCTGCACCTTCTCGCGCTTGGAGATGGACGGCACGAGCAGCAGCCCGTGGCCGTCGTGGCCGGCCTGCTCGCACGACGAGGGCGTGATGGCCGCGGCCACCAGGATCCTCGGGTGCGGGCGCTGGTAGGGCCGGGGGAGCAGGGTGACCGGGCCGAACTTGTGGAACTCGCTGTCCCAGACCACGTTCTCCTCGGACCACAGCTTCTGGCAGGCGCGCAGGCCGTCCAGGAAGCGGGGCCGGCTCTCGTCCATGGCCAGCTCGAAGGCGTCGAACTCGTCGGGCAGGAAGGCCCGGCCGAAGCCCACCTGGAGGCGGCCGTGCGAGATGTTGTCCAGCATGGCGAGCTTGCCCGCCAGCTTCAGCGGGTGCGTGAAGGCCGGGATCACCGCGCCGGTGACCAGCTTGATCCGGCTGGTCCTGGCCGCCGCGGCGGCCAGGAACGTCACCGGGTCCGGGCTGTAACCGCCGTACTTGAAGAAGTAGTGCTCCACGGTCTTGATGTGGTCGTAGCCGAGCTCCTCGGCGAGCTCCACCAGCCGCAGGGCCTCGTCGAAGTACACGTCGGCGGGCTTCTCCTCCGGACCGACGGTGGGGAAGAAATTGATACCGAATTCCATTGCTACTCCGTGTCGTTGCAGACGTGCCGTTGCGGACGTCTCGTTGTGGACGTGTCGTTGGGCGGTGCGGTCAGAACACGACTCCGGCGCCGCCGTCCACCGGCAGCACGAGGCCGGTGGCGAAGGACGCCTCGGGGCGGGCGAGGTGGACCAGCCACCAGGCGATCTCCTCGGGCTGTCCGACCCGGCCGAGCGGCACCCGGGCGCGCTGCCGCTCGCGCATCCGCTCGACGCCCGCGGGGTCGAGCCCGGCGTGCTCGCCGATGGGCGTCTCCACGGGGCCGGGGGCCACGGCGGCGACCCGGATGCCGCGCGGTGCGAGTTCGAGCGCCCAGGTGCGGGTGAGGAAGTCGAGCGCCGCCTTGGTGGCGCCGTAGACGGAATGGCCGGGCCAGCCGCGCTGGTTGCCGGCGGTGGTGACGTTGAGGACGGTGCCCCTGGCCGCTTCCAGGTGGGGGAGCGCCTCCTGGGTGAGGAAGAGCGGCGCGAGCAGGTTGGTGGCGACCTGGCGGTGGGTGTCGTCCGCCTCGATGGTGCCGAGCGGGGCGGACCGCATGGTCACGGCGTTGTTCACCAGGACGTCGAGGCCGCCGAGTTCGCGGACGGCCGCCTCGACGACCAGCCGCGGTCCGTCCGGCGCCGAGACGTCGGCGGCGAACGGGTGGATGCCGGGGCGCCCGGCCGCGGTCTCGGCGAGCCGGGCGGCCCCGCGCCCCACCACCAGGACCCGGGCGCCCTCGTCGGCGAACGCGTGCGCCACCGCCCGCCCGATGCCGCTACCGGCCCCGGTGACGACGACGCACCGCCCGGCCAGGCCCGTGTCCGCGCCGGTGGCCGGGCCGGTCACAGCTCCGTGCGCTCTCCGTCGGTGCCGACCGGCGACCACCACAGGTTGCCGCGTGTGACACCGTCGGCGAACAGGGCGCTGCGGCCCTCGACGATCTTGCCGTTCTCCCAGCGCAGCATGTGTACGCCCTCGACCTGGAGCCGCTCGTACGGGGAGACGGTGCCCTCCTCGGCGTGCGCGCGGTAGCCGTCGAGCCGGTAGATGTCGACGGAGATGCCCTCCGCCTCGTTGATCAGGATGCTCAGCGTCTCGGCCTGGATGCGGCCGCCGCACGCCTCGCCCAGCTTGCCCATCTTCTGGAGATAGTCGTCCAGGCCGTTGAACCAGCCGGCGAACTGGTGGTTGCCGGGCATCTGGAAGCGAAGGTCCTCGGACCAGTATTCGGTGATCTTGTTCCGGTCGCCGGTCATGAGGGCCGCGTAGGCAGCCTCCACCCGCTCACGTGTCAGATCGGCCATGGTGTTCCTCCTGCTCGGTGCCGGTGTGCGAACCGGCCACGCTGTCATGGGAGTTGACCCGGTGCCGGACGAGCCAGCCGTCTTCGTGACGGACCAGCTCGTCCCGCCCGGTGGTGCTCAAGTGGAGCTCGCAGGGCCCGCCTCGCGGGGTCTGTACGAGCACCGCGTCGTAGCGGGTGTGCACGGCGCCGTCCGGGGCGGGACGCACGGTCAGCATCCCGATCAGATACCGCCGCACCCGCCCGTCCGCCCGGCGCTCACCGACCGCCCCGCGGGCCGCCGCCGCGATGGCCGCGCGCCCGGTGCGTACGGGCGGCGCGTTCCCGGCGAAGACCTTGTCCGCCGGGGCCTCCTGCTCGAAGACGGCGTCCTCGGTGAAGGTGAGCGCCCAGCGGTCCACGTCGCCCTCGCCGAGGAGGCGCACCTGGCGGGCGTAGAACCGCTGGATCTCGGCATAGAGGCGGCCGTCCGCGGTTTCCGGGAGCGGGGGCGCCATCGGTTCAGGACCCGTCGTGGGCGATGTCGCGGTGCTTGATCAGCCACCGGCCGGACCGCCGCACCAGCACGTCCTCGCCGGTGGTGCTCAGATACACCGAGGCCTTGCCGCCGTGCGGGGTCTCGAAGACCACCGCGTAGTACTGGGTGCGGACCGCCTCCTCGTCCCCCGTCCCGGCGCTCTCGGGGACCGCGACCACCATGGAGAACCAGTGGCGGCGCTGGACGCCGCGCCCGGCGAGGCGGTCGACACCGCGCCGCATCGAGGTGGCGATGTGCGAACGGCCCTTCCACGGCTCGGGCTTGACGTTCTGCGCGAACACCCCGTCCTCGGTGAAACCCTCCGCCCACTCCTCCGCGGAGCCCGCGTCGAGCAGCTGCATATGGCGGGCGTAGAACTGGAGGATCTGGGCGTACGTGTCCGCCGAGACGGCGGGCACATGGGTGCCGGCGGACGCCATGACCGCGGCGACGTCGGGGGTCACCGGGCCGCTCCGGCCTCGCGGGCGACGCCCTCGACCACGACGTCGCTCAGGTGCGGCTCGCCCTTGATGACGGTGCCCAGGGCCTTGAGGCGGGCCCGGAACTCGGGCTCGGCCAGCGCCGTGTCGAAGGACTCCTTGCTGTCCCACTCGGCCACGTTGAAGTAGATGCCCGGCTCCTTCTGCGAGCGGATCAGCTGGTAGCGGATCAGACCGGGCTGCACCTCCATGAACTCGGCGACGTGCGCGTAGATCCGCTCCAACTCCTCGGGCTTGCCGATGAGCGTCAGCTTGTTGACGAAGACGACCACGAAGACTCCTCGTTAGGGCGAACGGTGACACCCGGCCACCGGCGCGGGCCGGAAGGCTCCGGATCGCGGGGTGGTGGCCCCGGGGACGCTCTCCACACTCCGCTCCGCCGCTGATGCCTGGTTGGTGACTCGGTGGTGGACGACGGCGCCGTACGCCACGAGCGGGCCCCCAGCCCGTCGGCATCGCGCCCCGATCCGGTCACCGTCCCGGCTGCCGATGCTGAAGGCACCGTCTTGTCCACCGAACCCGGGAGTGTCCGTGTCCGAGGCATCCGTGCCCGTCCTCATCGCCGGCGGCGGTCTGTCAGGCCTGTCCACCGCGCTCTTCCTCGGCCTGCACGGCGTCCGGCCGCTGCTGGTCGAGAAACACCCCGGCACCTCCGTCGTGATGAAGGCGCGCGGGCAGTACCCGCACACGATGGAGGCGCTGCGCATCGGCGGCGTGGCCGACCGGATCACCACCGCCTCGCCGGGCGGCACCGGTGACTTCTACATGGCGCTCGCCGAGACGCTCTCCGGCCCGGTGCTGCGCGGCATCATGACCCAGGGCGAGATGAGCATGGGCCATGTCTCGCCCGAGGACTGGGCCATGGCCAGCCAGGAGCACACCGAGGTCATCCTCGCCGAGCGCGCCCGCGAGCTCGGCGCCGAGCTCGCCTTCGGCACCGAGCTGGTCTCCTTCACCCAGGACGCCGACGGGGTCACCGCGCTCCTGCGCGACGTGGCCACCGGCGCCGAACGCACCGTGCGCGCCGGCCACATGGTGGCGGCGGACGGCCGCAAGAGCCCGGCCCGCCGGGCCCTGGGCGTCGGCATCCACGGGCGCGGGCGCCTGGGCGAGGTCTTCCGGGTCTTCTTCGACGCGGACATGAGCGGCCCCCTGGAGGGGCTGGCGGGCGGGGTGACCGAGGGCCGCAGGTTCGCCCTGTTCCACCTCCTGCAGCCGGTGCCGGGCGTCTTCTACACCACGGACATCCCGGGCCGCTACGGCTACATCCACGGCATGACCAAGGACCAGCCCGACTTCCGCGGCTACACCGAGGAGCAGTGCGCCGCCCTCGTACGGACCGGTCTGGGGATGCCGGACCTGGAGCTGACGGTGGCCGGCTCGGGCCGCACCGAGATCGTGTGCGAGGTCGCGGACCGGTTCTCGGTGGGGCGGGTCCACCTCGTGGGCGACGCGGCGAAGGTGGTGCCGGCGCCCGGCGGGCTCGGCGGCAACACGGCCGTCATGGACGGCTTCTACCTCGCCTGGAAGCTGGCCATGACCGTGCGGGGGCAGGCCGGCCCCGGGCTGCTCGCCAGCCACGACGCGGAGCGCAGGCCGGTCTCCGACATGATCGCGGAGCAGCAGTTCGCCAACACGGTGGAGCGGCTGGGCCCCGACCTCGACGACGGTACGGCGGCCGCGCCCATCGACCCGGTCGTCCAGGTCTTCGGCTACCGCTGCGCCCAGGGCGCCGTCGTCCTGGAGCCGGGCGACGAGGGCGAGCTCCTCGAAGACCCGACGGCCCCCACCGGACGCCCCGGCTCGCGGGCGCCCTACGTACAACTCGGCGACGGCGGCTCCACCACCGCCCTGTTCGGCCGGTCCTTCGTCCTGCTCGCCGGGGCCGACGCCACGGGGTGGGAGAAGGCGGCGAAGAGCGCGGCCGAGCGGCTCGGCATCGAGATCGCCGTGCACCGGGCGAGCGGCTGGGAGAAGAGCTACGGCGTGACGCCCACGGGCGCCTCGCTGGTGCGCCCCGACCGCTTCATCGCCTGGCGTGCGGCGGACGACTCGGGGGCGGCGGGCCTGGAGGACGCCCTGCGCACGGTCCTGGACCGCCCCGTCAACTGACCACCGCACCTTCCCAACCAGCTGAATCGGAGACACCCATGACCATTTTGGTGACCGGGGCGACCGGCAACGTCGGCGGCAAGGTGCTGGCGCGCCTGCACGCGGCGGGTTATTCCGTGCGGGCCCTGACGCGCGATCCCGCCCGCGCCCGACTGCCCGCCGGGATCGAGGTGGTGGGCGCCGACCTGGGTCTGCCCGACACGCTGCCGGACGTGCTCGACGGCGTACGCAAGGTCTTCCTCATGTCGCTCGGGCACAACAAGCGCACCCACGACGCGAATCTGGTGGCCGTGGCGCGGAAGACGGGCGTCGAGCACATCGTGCAGTTGTCCACGCTCGGCGTCGCGGAGGTCGAGGAGGAGAACGACACCCCGCTGGGCCTGTGGCACCGCCAGGCCGAGAAGGCGCTCACGGAGTCGGGCCTGGCCTGGACGATCCTGCGGCCCAACGGCTTTATGACGCACGCCCTCGGCTGGGCGGACGCGGCGCGCGGGGACGGTGTGGTGCGCAGCCCCGTCGCCGATCTGCCCGAGGCGCTGGTGGACCCGGAGGACATCGCCGACGTCGCGGTGCGCGCGCTGACCGAGCCGGGCCACGAGGGCCGCACCTACGCGCTGACCGGACCCGAGGCGCTGACGGCCCGTCAGCAGGTGGCGGTGCTCGGGTCGGTGCTCGGCCGGAAGCTGCGCTTCGAGCAGATCTCGATCGAGGAGCACCGCGCGGTCATGGCGGGGCTGTACGGGGAGGCGACCGCCGACGGCGTGGTGGCGGCGCTGCGGAAGGCCCTCGAATCCGGCGACGACTTCCGTGGGCGGCTGTTCCCGGATGTGCAGGGCGTGCTGGGCCGCCGGGCCCGCAGCTTCCGGGACTGGGCCGAGGCGCACACGGCCGACTTCGCCTGAGCCCCGGTCCCGGCCACCGGTTGGGTTCGACTGACCGGCAGACCCGTTACGGCGCGGTGCCCGGCGTCCATCCGATGGACGCCGGGCACCGTCGTGCTCGCCGGATGGGGGCAGGCCGCGCCGGGTGTCAGGCGGCGGCCTGGGAGAAGGCGCGGGTGCGCTTCTGGTAGCGCGGACGCCATACGGCCCGGTAGAGGAAGCGCACCGGGGGCGGCACCACGCCGAGCGCGGTGTGCTGCGTCTCCTCGGAGGCGCCGTCGAGCACCCAGGGGAAGTACAGGGCGCCGCCCTTGACCCCCAGCATCCGCCGCTGCTCGGCGCCGAACGTGTCGTACTCCGGGGCGCTGAGCACCGACTGGGCGACGGGCAGCGCCGCCTGCTCCTCGTGGTCGAGGTGGTGGACCAGCGTCTCGGCCACCGTGGCGATCAGGCCGGGCAGCCGCTCCGCCTGCTGCTGGGCCAGTACGTCCTCGACGGCGTCCAGCAACGGGTCGAGGGCCTCGTGCTCGGCATCCATCTCGTCGAGCAGCCTCAACCGCTCCGGGTCGTCGGCGAGCTTGGCGCGCATCAGCGGCCACAGCACCTTGTCCTCGGCGGTGTGGTGGATCGTCAGGAAGGTCTGGAAGGTCTCCCAGCCGGTCCTGAAGGCCGAGCCGGGCGCGGTGCCGTTGCCCCGGGCGGCCGCGGCCAGCAGACCCAGGTCGCGCCGGAAGGCGTCGTGGGTCGCGTACATCAGCGTCAGGTCGGGCTGGTCGCGGCCCTCGGTGGCGTTCATGGCAGGGGTCCTCTCAAAAGCGGGGTCGGGTGTCGCTGCTGCGGTCGTTGCGGCGGCGGGGGAAGACGCCGGGCCGGCACTCAACGGTGCACGTTGTTCCGAACCTATGGAACAGCTTGCCCCACACCTCGCTGTGGGGCAAGCTGTTCCATAAGCTTTCCGGGGCGGACGGTTCGGCAGCGGGCCGTACGGCGGCCGGTGCGGCGGGGCGCGCGGTGGCGAGCCGCACCGCCGACCGGTGTGACCTGCGTATACGGCACGGAGAGGAGGCGCGGCCAGCCGGGCCGCACGACTTACACTCGTGCCACGACGACGACAGGACGGAGCCGGATGTCCGCGCCCACCGAGCCGAGCCGCACCTCCGACACGCCGGGCCGCGGGCCCGATCCGCGCGCCGAGCGCAGCCGGGCCGCCGCCCTGGCCGCCGCCCGCGACCTGCTCATCGAGCAGGGCTGGTCGGCCGTCACCCATGTCGCCGTCGCCGCCCGCAGCGGCGTGGGCCGCACCACCCTCTACCGCCACTGGCCCGACGCCTCGGGCCTGGTCCGGGACGTCATCGCCGAACGGATCTCCACCGCGCACACACCGCCGACGGGCGTCCTGCGCGACGACCTGATCCGTGAACTCGACGGGCTGCGGCGCCTGCTGCACGACCCGGTGAGCGACCGGGGGCTGCGCGCGGTCATCGAACGCGCCGGGGTCGACCCGGTCTTCGCCCAGCTCAAGGAGGCGCTCTACCGCGAGGGCTCCCGCGTCTTCCGTACCGTGCTCGACGCCGCGAAGGCCCGCGGCGAACTGGCCGCGGACCTCGACCCGGACCTCGCCGTCGATCAGCTGGCGGGCCCGCTGATGTACCGCCACCTGCTCGCCGGGCGCTCGGTCACCGCCGAGTACGTCGAGCGCGTCGTCGACGGCTTCCTCACGGCGCACGCCCCCGCCTGAACCGGGACCCGCCCCGGCACACGCTCCTGGGAGCCCGTACCGGGGCGGGCGCGGGGAGCCTCGTGGAGCGGGGTCAGCTCACGCCCTGCCCGGCCACCGCGTGGCCCCGCAGCGACGCGCTCACCTTGGACAGGCGCAGGGCGAGCTGGATCTCCAGGGCCGGCCCCGGCTGCTGCCACTCGGGGCCGAGGAGCTGCGAGACGCGCTCCAGACGCCGGGCCACCGTGTTGGTGTGCACCCGCAGCGCCTCAGCCGCGTACGTGGGACTGGCGCCCGCCGCGAAGTACGCCTCCAGGGTGGCGGCGAGATTGGTGGAGCGACGCTCGTCGTAGGTGAGGATCGGGCCGAGCGTCTGCTCGATGAACGCGCCGATGTCCCGGCTGCCGCCCAGCAGCATGCCGACGAAGCCGAGTTCGTCGGCCATCGCCGGAGTGTCCGCGCCCTCCTTGCCGAGGATCGTCAGGACGTCCAGACAGGCGGCGGCCTCCCGGTACGCGGCGAGGAGCTCCTCCGGGCCGCCGCCGGCCGAGGCCGCGCCCACCGCGACCGGCCGGCCGAGCGTCTTGGCCAGGCGCTGCTTCACATCGCGGGCCGCCTCACGCGCGTCGGAGTGCGGCAGCAGGATCACGAGATGGCCGTTGTGGACCGTTCTGGCGCCCCCGCGGAGCCAGACGAAGGTCGACGTCCAGTTCGAGAGCGCGTGTCCGTCGCCGACCGGCAGCCGGGTGACGATCACGGCGTGCCGACGGCTCAGATCGAGCCCGAGCCCCTTGAGGCGGCGCTGACAACGGCGGCTGAAGGGGACGCCGTTGAGCAGCCGGTCCAGCGCCTCGTCGCGGAACTTGCGGTCGGCGGACTCGGCGCCGCGGTTGAGCGTGACCAGGATCGCCGCCGCCTGGACCGCGTACCGGACCAGGTCCATGTCCGGCGTGCGGTCCGCCGGGCAGCGCAGGACGAACGCGCCCCGGTCCTCCTCGCCGGTGCGGACGGGCACCACCACGGTGCCGTCGTCCAGGTGGACCACGCGCTGCTCGGCGCGCGCGGTGAAGGTGGCGGCGGCCAGCTCCTCCTCGTCGTCCCACTGGCCGCTGGTGCGGGCCATGGTGTCGTCGTTCTCGTCGCGCAGCCAGACCGAGCCGTCGAGCGTCTGGCCCGCGGTGACGGTGAACGCCTTCACGTCGACTCCGCCGAGGGCGAGTTCCACGAGACGTTGACCGCTCTGCGCCGTCCGCCGCTGCGCCCGCTCCCTGGCGCGCAGCCGGTCGACCTCGGCGCTGAGAGCGGCGACCCGGCCGCGGGCGAGCTCCAGGGCCTGGACCGATTTCACGGCGGCGACGGCGTAGGTGGCGACGGTGGACATCGTCGCCACCTCGTCCGCGGTGTACGAGCGGGCGACCCGGTCGCCGCCGAAGAGCACGCCGACCACCTTGCCCGCGCTGCGCAGCGGTACCGCGAGCAGCGCCGTCAGCCCCTCTTCGAGGACGACGGCCTCGATGTGCTCGGAGCGCGGGACCGTGTCGTCCCGGTGGCAGTCGGAGGTCCACACGGGCGACTGCCCCACCGCGTTGATGGCGTTGAGGCCCTGCCGGACGGGGACGCGGGCGACCCCGCCGAGTACGGAGATCGCGCCGTCGGCGGCGCGGATGCACGAGCCGTCCTCGCCGTCGAGAAGCAGTACCCAGGCCATGTCCACGTGCAGAAGGAGCCGGGTGCGGCGTACGAGGGTCGTGAGCAGCGAGTCGAGGTCCTCCTGCTCCGCCAGGGCCCGGGTCGTGTCCATCAGCAGCGCGAGCTCGTTCTTGCGCCGCTCCAGGTCGGCCATCTGCTGCTCGACCCCGAGGGCGAGCTGCTCGGCCCGTTCGAGGTCGTCCACGACGTGGGGCGGAGCGCCTCCCCGCCGTGCCTGCAAGGCCGGTTGACTGAAGGCTCCGCGGGAGGACCGCATGGCCAGCAGTTCCAGATAGGTGACGGCACCGCTCAGGGTGGCCGTGTCTTCGGACATCTCACTCCGTACTGTGCGCAGGGGGACGCTCCGCCGACGGGTTGCGCCGACGCGGTTGAGCGACCGGGGGTGTTGGGGGGTGTCTCGTCTCCGCCGGTCCATCACGCGGCGGAAGGGCGCCCGGCGCCCGGGGGTGGGCCATGGCCGGCGGATCGCCCGGCAGCGCGGCAGTGACCGCTGACCTGCTCTTGAGTTCTCCGGCTGCATTCTTCGTCACCACGACAGGACCCCCCGCGGCCATTAGGACTTCATCACGATGGCGCGATCAAGTAATTTCCCGTGTTTTGGCCAGAACTATGCGCCGCTGCGGACATCGGCACTGATGGAGCTCCCAACGGTGTTCCGAAACTTGACATGCAAGTAAATGCTCGCGTGATGGAGGAATGAGCGATGAGACGGACAAGGTCTTGAAGGCCCTCGCCGACACCACCCGTCGGCGTCTGCCGGACCGGCTGTTCGAGGACAACGGGCAGACCCTCGGTGAGCTGGCCCTGCCGATGTGGACCTACCCGGGCAGTGAGGACCGACGCACGCCGCCAATCCATTCGCGCCCCGAGCCGCACCTCCGTAGCCTGCGGGTATGCAGATCGCGATCCACGAACTGACCGCGGCCGACCGTGAACTCATCGACTTCGCCCGCGCCGTCGTCGACGCGAACACCGACGGCCAGGACGGCGTCCACACCATGGGCGCCGCCGTCCGCGCGGCCGACGGCACGATGTACGGCGGCATCAACCTCTACCACTTCACCGGCGGCCCCTGCGCGGAACTCGTCGCCCTCGGCCACGCGCGCGCCTCAGGCGCCCGGGAGCTCTCCACGATCGTCGCCGTCGGCAACATGGGCCGCGGCGTGCTCGGCCCGTGCGGCAGGGACCGTCAGGTGCTCTTCGACTACCACCCGGGCATCCGCGTGCTCCTCCCCACGACCGGGGGCGCCGTCGCCGCCGTACGGATCGAGGACCTGGTGCCGTTCGCGTACGCGTGGAGCCCTGACGGGGACTCGAAGGCATCCGAGGGAGAGCAGCCCGGCACGCCGTAACCGCCCTGTGGGAATGGTCGCGCCGGCGGCGTGCCGTTGACGCCTCCGCCAGCTCACCGTGCGGTCTCAGCGCCCCCCGTGCCGTGAAGGCCGGGGCCGTCGCATTCGCCGCCACACCGCCCAGATCCGGGACGAGCGGGGCCAACTGGCCCTCGGGGGAGGCCGGTACGTCCACCAGCGTCTCGCTCGTAGCCCGAGTGTTCCCGCACCCGTACCCCGGCGAGGGCGATTGCGGGTCCGCTGTCGTATCCGCGCGGACGCCCATTGCGCAGGACATGAGACATGTGCCGCTGCGGCGTGATCGCGAGATGGGCTTCCGGGGCGGGACGCGCGCCAGAACGGCCGACGCGCCGACGACCGGGCGAGAGGGTGCTGGCCCCCTCACGGAGAGCCTCTCCTTGACCTTGCCACTGGCGGCAGGGTTGAACGATGACCGGCATGAACACCACGACCACCAACACCACCACCGCAACGCGGACCACCTCGCGGACCACCGGGATCGTCGTCGTCACCGGGGCCGGTACCGGCACAGGCCGGGCCACCGCGCGTGCCTTCGCGGACGAGGGTGCCCATGTGCTGGCCATCGGGCGGCGGGCCGAACCGCTTCCCGAGACCGCCGCCGACCGGGGGCGGATCACGGCGCTGGTCGCCGAGATCACCGCCGAGGGCGGGCCGTCGACCCGGACGACTGGCGCGCCCAGGCCGACATGTGGACGCCGGACCGCAACTGCTACGACCACGCGTGGGGCACCGACGACTGGTACGGCGGACAGGACTGGGCCGCACCCCACACCGGCGGCGGGTCCGAGCCGGGCGAACGACGGTTCGTCGTCGTTCATGGCCCCCCCACGTGCCGGACTGGTGACTGCTCAGAATGCGGGTCATCGTGCCCGCCCGGCTGTCCCACAGCCGGGCGGTGCGGTCTCGGGAGGCTGTGGGACAAGGGTGGACCCCGGCGATCAGCGGATGTGCGTGACCGTGTCGCTGTGCGCGGGTTTTACCTGTCCCTGATGGCATGCTCTGGTCAAATCTGCCAGGCTTTCCGGCAGCCGTCGCCCCGGACCGCCCCGGGAGGCGCGCGACCGAAATCTCACCGCGGCCATCGCGCGAGCGATGCGCGCAGTCCGCGGCCGCCCTCCGGCGCACCCAAGCCGTCGGGTGGCCACCGAGCAGGCCGGAACCCCGGCCGCGTCAAAGGAGTTACGTGTGAGACCGACCCCCCACAAGGTCCTCGCCGCGGGCGCGCTCGCCGTCGCCGCGCTGGCCGGTTTCTCGCTGTCCGGCACCGCGGCGGCAGCCGCACCGCAGGCGGCACCCAAGGCCGCCGTGTGCACCCCGGCCCAGGTGGTCGCCAACGGCGGCTTCGAGAGCGGGACTTCGCCCTGGAGCCAGTCGCAGACCAGCGTGATCACCAGTCGCACCGGTCAGAGCGCCCACGGCGGCACCACCTTCGCCTGGCTGAACGGCGTCGGCAGCACCCACACCGACACCCTCTCCCAGAGCGTCACGATCCCCTCCGGGTGCAGCACCGCCACGCTCACCTTCTGGCTGCACATCGACACCACCGAGACCACGTCGTCCACCGCGTACGACAAGCTCACGGCGAAGATCGGCAGTACGACCCTGGCGACGTACTCGAACCTGAACAAGAACACCGGGTACATACAGAAGTCGTTCGACGTGTCGGCCTTCGCGGGCCAGACCGTGAACGTCGCCTTCACCGGAACCGAGGACTCCAGCCTCCAGACGAGCTTCGTCATCGACGATGTCGCCGTCAACACATCCGGCGACACGACTCCGCCGGGTGACTCCACCCGTACGCCGGCCTCGCCCTCGTACACCGTCAACCTCAGCAGCAACACCAGCGGCACCGTCTGGACCGGTCACGAGAGCGCGACCTTCACCAACGCCTCCGCCACCGCGCTCAGCGAGGTGTATCTGAGGCTGTGGGACAACTACCACGGCACCTGCTCCGCGATGCCGATCACGGTCACCAACGTCACCGGCGGCACCGCGGGTTCCCTGTCGGTCGGCTGCACCGCCCTGCAGATCGCCCTGCCGACCCCGCTCGCGCAGGGCCAGAGCGCCACCATCGGCTTCGACCTGGGCATCACCGTCCCCAGCGGCGCCGACCGGTTCGGCCACGACGGGGCCTTCAACAACATCGGCAACGCCCTGCCCGTCCTCGCGGTCAAGGACGGCTCCGGCTGGCACCTGGACCCGTACACCAACAACGGCGAGTCGTTCTACTCCCTGGCCGCCGACTTCAAGGTGACCCTCGACCACCCGGCCTCCCTGCTGGTGCCCGCCACCGGCACCTCCGTCGACACCCCCGGCTCCAGCGGCCGTACGGTCACCACCGCCACCGCCTCCAAGGTCCGTGACTTCGCCTGGGCGGCGGGCCCCTTCGCCAAGATCTCCGGCACCTCGGCGGCCGGGACGGCGATCAACATCTACTCCGTCTCGGGCATCAGCTCCTCCGACGCCCAGTCGATGCTGAGCACCGCCAAGTCCGCCGTGGACACCCACGCGGCGCGCTTCGGCGCCTACCCGTACGGCGAGCTGGACGCGGTGATCGACAACAACTACTGGTTCGGCGGAATGGAGTACCCCGGTTTCGTCCTCGACCTGGTCAGCACCACCGCGCTCACCCATGAGATCGGCCACCAGTGGTTCTACGGGATCGTCGGCGACGACGAGTACAACAGCCCCTGGCTGGACGAGTCGTTCACCGACTACGCCACCGACCTGGCGCTGAACAAGACGGGCAGCGGCTGCTGGAACAGCGTCTCCTGGGCGTCGTCGGCCGAGAAGATCACCAACTCGATGGCCTACTGGGACGCCCATTCCTCGCGCTACTCCACCGTCGTCTACGGCTACGGCAAGTGCGCCCTGCACGACCTGCGGCGCGTCCTCGGTGACACCGTGATGGCCAAGCTCCTGAAGGACTACGCCACTTCGCACTGGTACGGCGTCTCGACGACGGCCGAGTTCAAGGCCGCCGCCCAGGCCGCCACGACCACGGACCTGACGTCGTTCTGGACCCAGCACCGCATCGACGGCTGACGCCCCCTCGCCCGTCACGGCAGCGGCTGTGGCGGGCGAGGGCCGGTGTAGTGGGCGCTGGGGCGCATACGGAGCGGGCGTTCCTCGTACTCCTCCAGGGCGTGCGCGATCCAGCCCGCCGTGCGGGCCACCGCGAACACCGCCTCGCCCGCCTCGGCGGGCATACCGCACGCCACGCTGAACACGGCGAGCGCGAGATCGACGTTGGCGTGCAGCTCGGTGTGCCGGGCCGTCGTGGCGATCACGTCATGGGCCGCGGCGAGCGCCTCCTCGGCCTGCGGCAGGTCCGCGAGCAGCTTGAACAGGGCCTGGGCGCGCGGGTCTTCGCCCGGGTAGAGGCGGTGGCCGAGGCCGGGTACCCGGCTGCCCGAGCGCAGATGGGCGGCGACCACGGGGGCCGCGCCGCCGCGCTCCAGGACGTCGGCGAGCATCCGGTGCGCGAGCCCGCTGGCGGCTCCGTGCAGAGGCCCGTCCAGCGCGCCGAGACCCGCCGAGACGACCGCGTACGGATGGGCGCGCGCCGAGGCCGCGACCCGGGCGGCGAGTGTGGACGCGGCCAGGTCATGGTCGATCAACAGGGCGAGGGCCGTGTCCAGTACGTTGATCGACGCCTCATCGGGGAGCCTTGGCGTGAGGCGGTGCCACAGCTGCCAGGCGAGCCGCTCCGCGCCGCGGTGCCGCTTGCCCGCCGTCGGCAGCGCCCCGACCAGGGTCGGGATCAGCATCCGGGCGCAGCCGAGCACCGCCGCCGGCTCCAGGTCGAAGCGGAGCGGATCGGCGGCCGAGACGGCGACCGCGGCGACCCGCAGCCGGTCCATGGTGCCGCTGTGCGCGGGCAGCGCGCCGACCGCGAGCCGCGCCGCGTCGAGGAACTGCTGGGGCGCGGTGAACCGGGCGCCGCGCGGCAGTGTGCCGGTCCACACCCACTCAGCGACCTCCTCGAAGCCGTACGCCCCGGCGAGCTCGACCGCGTCGACCCCTCGGAAGTAGTAGCGGTCCTTGTCGATGAGCGTCAGTCCGGTGCGGAAGTTCAGCTCGCCGCCGCGTGTGACGGGTTCGCGGCGGGCGCTGCGCCGGGCCAGCGCGTCGACCTCCTTGGCGTCGAAGGTCGAGCCCCGCCCGCCGGGCGCCCGCTCGCTGCTCAGCTGGCCGCGGCTGACATACGCGTACACCGTCTCCGGCTTCACGCCGAGCCGTTCGGCCGCCTCGCGGGTGGTGAGTCGCGACTGATCCGTCATGGGGTCACCGTATCCAAGATCGATCAATGTTGATTCAATCAATATTGACAGCCATCTCGTCAATCATAGACAGTCGAATCAACATTGAGGGAGGAAGAGACATGTCGACCACCACCACGGCAGTACCCCGCGGACTCGCGGGTGTCGTCGTCACGGACACCGCACTCGGGGACGTCCGCGGCCGCGAGGGCTACTACCACTACCGCCAGTACTCGGCCGTCGAGCTCGCGCAGACCCGCGGCTTCGAGGACGTGTGGCACCTGATGTTCCACGGCGAACTGCCCGACGCCGCCGCCCTCGCGGATTTCACCGCCCGCACCGCGGCCCTGCGCCGTCTGCCCCGCGAAGTGAGCGACGCGCTGCCCGGCATCGCCGCGGCGGGCGCCGCCTCCGGACCGCTCGCCGGACTGCGCACCGCCCTCTCCCTGCTCGGCGCCGCCCAGGGGTTCCGGCCGGTCTACGACCTCGACGCCGACCGGCGCCGCGAGGACGCGCTCGCCGCCTGCGCCGCCGTCCCCACCCTGCTGACCGCGCTCTACCGGCTGGGACAGGGGCTCGACCCCGTCGAGCCGCGCGAGGACCTGTCGTACGCCGCCAACTACCTCTACATGATGACCGGTTCGCTGCCCGAGCCCGACCGCGTCCGGGCGATCGAGCGGTACCTCATCTCCACCGTCGACCACGGCTTCAACGCCTCCACGTTCACCGCGCGCGTCGTCGCCTCCACCGGCGCGGACACGGCGGCGTCCCTGGTCGCGGCCGTCGGGGCGCTCTCCGGCCCGCTGCACGGCGGCGCCCCCAGCCGCGCCCTGGACACCCTCGACGCCATCGGCTCCCCGGAGCGCATCGATACATGGGTGCGCGAGCGTGTCCTGGCGGGCGACCGGATCATGGGCTTCGGCCACCCCGTCTACCGCACCGAGGACCCGCGCTCGCGCATGCTGCGCGGCATCGCCGAGGACATCGGCGGCCCGTTGGTCGCGTTCGCCGTCCAGGTGGAGAGGCAGGTGGAGGCGATCCTCGCCGAGCTGAAGCCCGGCCGGGAGCTGCACACCAACGTGGAGTTCTACGCGGGCGTGGTCATGGAGCTGTGCGGGGTGCCGCGCGAGATGTTCACCCCGACGTTCTGCGCGGCCCGGGTGGTCGGCTGGAGCGCCAACATCCTGGAGCAGGCGGCGGACTCGAAGATCATCCGCCCGGCGGCCCGCTATGTGGGCCCGCCCACGCCGCAGCCCGTGCCCGCGCTCTGAGGGGCCCTGCCCCACCCCGTTCGGGCGTGCGGCGCCCGGCACTCGGCGCTTCCCGGAGCCGTCGAACAACGGATGTACCGCTCCCGCGCCGCGCCCCTACGCTCAGCGCGTGAACCCGGTCGTCCTCGCCTGCGCCGTACTGCCCGTGACAGCCGTGCTGTACGCGGCACTCGGTCTGCGCCGCCGCAAGGAGCGCCGGTGGTACCGGGCGGCGGTCGCGCACTGCGCCGCGATCGAGCTCGACCCGTACCACGCCGTCCGCGACGAGTGGTGGCCCGAGGACGACATCCAGGCGGCAGCCGCCCGGCTGCTGCTCGACGGGCTCGTCACCGTCAGCCACCGCGGCAACCTGAGCCTCACCGTCGCCGGTGCCGACCCGGCACGCGACGGCGGGCACCCGCTTCCGGACGCCCTGCTCGCCGCCCTGCTCGCCGCCCTGCTCGCCGCGCTGCGCCGCCGCACCGCGCCCGCCACGCTCGGCAACGTGGTGCTCCGCGACGCCGTTTTCGACGAAGTCCGGACGGAGTTCCACACCGCCTGCCACGACCATCTGATGTCGCGGCGACCGGCTCCGCCGCGTGAGCTCGGCTGTCTCGGCTGCACCGGCCTGATGCTGCTCCTGGGGCAGTTCGCGTTCGCCACCGCCGGGCTGTCGACCAAGTACCCCACGGGCCGCTCCAGTGGGCCGGGGCCTTCGCCACGGGCCTCGCGCTGTTCGCGCAGTTCGCCTGGATCGGCGCTCTGCGCACTCCGGCCGAACTGCCCGACCCCTTCGCCGAACGGCCGGCCCGGCTGGGTCCGCACCCGGCGCTCGCGGAGCTGGCCGCGCGGAATCCGGAGGCCGAGGCCTGGCTGCGGGCCGGCCGGTTCCGCACGCGCCGGGGCCGGAACCGGGGGTGGCCCCGGCGCCGCGGCACTCCCGCCGACGCGGGGACCGGGGCCCGAGCGGGAGTGCCGGGTGACGCTGCGCAGGCGTGACCGCCCGGCGGACCGGCCTCAGCGCCAGATCGTCTGGACCGAGTCGAACTGGACCCAGGTGATCGGGTTGCCCGTGTTGGCGCCGTAGATGGTCACGGAACCGGCGGTGTTCACCTCGAAGCGGCAGGCGTTGATGCCCTGGCTGTTGTTGCGGGGCGCGGTGGCGCGGATGTACGAGGTCGGCCGGGCCATGGCGGCGGGCAGCGTGGCGATCTTGGTGTCGGCGGAGAAGCTGCCGGTGACGATGCCGCGGGCCTGCAGGAAGGTGGTGCCCGCGATGGTGACGAGGCGGACCTGCGGGGTCGAGCCGGTCTGCGCGGTGATGCCGGGCTCCAGGACCAGGTCGGCCCAGTCGCCGGCCTCCACGCCGGCGGCAGCCGCGGGGGAGGCGGTGGCGATGCTGGCGACGGCCACGGCGGCGGGTACGGCGAAGGCGGCACCGAGGATGCTGCGGCGGTTGTAGGACATGGTGGTTGGTCTCCTTGACGAGGCCTTGTGCGAGATGACGGAGAAGTCTGTGGGCGCGGTCAGCGCCAGACGGCGCTGAAGCTGTCGAGCTGGGCCCAGGTGATGGCGTTGGTGTCACGTCCGCCGAACAGACGCAGCGCGCGGTCGGTGCCGGCCTCGACCCGGGCGACGCAGTAGCCGCCGTTGTTGTTGCGCGGCACGTTGGCGCGGGCCTCGACGCTGGGAGTCAGCGTGTCGGGCAGCGTGCCGATGACCGCGTCGCCGTCGAAGGTGCCCTTGACCCCACCGCTGAGCTGCAGCGTCGTGGTGCCGGCGACGCTGATGAGCCGGCCCTGGGGCGGGTTCAGGTCGGCGGTGACGCCCGAGGCGAGCGCGATCGGCTGCCAGTCGGTGATCACCTTGACGCCGTCGACCTCGGGGGTGTCGGGGAGCGTCACGATGGTGCAGGTGCGCGGCCCGGGGTCCTCGCAGGCGAAGCCGAAGTGGAGGTTGGTGACGCCGTTCCGTACGTCCACGTGCAGGCCCTCGGGCTCGCGCCACTCCAGCCCCGGCGCGGCGGTGATGAACTGCCGGGTCAGGACCGTTCCGGTCGCCCACTCCATGGCGGTGATGTAGGTGTTGCCCGGCGACGGATTCCTGGTGCTCGTGCTGGACTCGCCGCTGAGCAGGTACAGCACGCCCTTGTGGGAGGCGTATCCCTGGAACACGCCCAGGTCCGTGGGCAGCTCGATGCGCTGGAGCGGCTCGAAGACGCCCGCCGAGGCCTTGGCCAGGTCGTACCGCTCGACGTGCGTCCCGCCGTCGTAGAACCGCACCACGAGCTCGTTGGCGCTGCGGTCGATGGTGGGGGTGGCGAAGAGCGCGCCCGGCGTGGGGCGGTACGGCGTGGCGTGCAGCGAGGAACCGTAGTCCAGGACCGTCCCCGACCGGAAGTCGAAGTTGGTGATGGAGGTGCCGAAGCCCTCGTTCTTGCTGTTGGGCTGCGACGCCGTCTCGGTCCACAGGCGGATCACGCCGCCCCGGTTCTCGACGCCGAGGTTGACACCGTGGCCGAAGCCGCGCAGATACATGTATCCGGTGATCGCGCCCGACCGGTTGAGGCGGGTCACGCACATGTCGCCGTGCTTGTTACGGGTGTCGTAGTCGACCGGCGCGGACTCCCCGCTGAGGGTCAGGCCGCCCTGCATCAGCTGGAGTACGAAGAGGTCGCCGGACACCGGCTCGGTGCTGAACGACTGCATCACGGTGCTGTTCTTGAGCGGGCGCCGGTGCAGCAGCTTGCCCACCGGTCCCGCGAGGTCTATCTGTCCATCAATGGTGACGCTCAACGACGCCGCTCCTTCATACACGTTCCGGTGCTGCCGTGATCGGATCGGCGACAGTTTCGCACGGGCGTTCCCGCGAGGGGAGCCGCGGTGCGCCGATGAAGGCCCGAGCCCCGAACGGCGCACCAGCAAGCCCGACACGTCAGGAAAGGCCGCGGCCTCCGCCCGTCTCAGCCGCTCGATGCCGGCCGCTCGTTGTCAGCCGGTCAGGGTAGCCCTGGAGCGCATCGCGAGGAAGTTGCTCCGGTAGGCGTCGTGGGTCGCGGCGCCCTCGACGCGCAGCAGCGCCTCGTCGTTCTCCCGAAGGGAGGATACGTCCAGGTTGTGGGATCCGGTGAAGGTCCACTTGGTGTCCGGGTGCCCCGCGTAGTTGCCCTCGACCAGCAGGTACTTGGAGTGCACGAACAGGTCGTCCGCCTCGCTGTCGGGCGTGCCGTTGTCGAGGTGGAGCTTGTACGGCTTGATCCGCGCGTGGTTGCCGAGGGCCGCGAGCTGGCTCGTCTCGTTGTAGACGACCTCGATCCAGCAGTCCTGGTCGGCCAGCTGCCTCAGCTTGTTGGCGACCTCGGCGCGGGTGAAGGCGTAGGCGGCGACGCGGACGACCGTCTTGTGGGAGGCGGATCCGACCGTCGTGTTGCCCGTGCACGACACGTTGTTCAGCACGTCGACCATGAGGTCGCCGGTCTGCTGCGGGAAGAAGTAGTACTTCTCGCCGCCGGACGTGGTGCCCTGCCGGTAGTAGTCGGCGTTGCGTTTCTCGGCGGCGAGGTCGTTGAAGTACGCCGTGTACGCGGTGTAGAGGTCGGTGTTGCCCACGGAGGTGTAGGCGTTGTTCCAGAACCGGGAGGTGTTCGCCGCGGTCTGGTTGGCGGACGTCTGGATCACCACGTCCTCGGCGACGCCGGCGTCTCCCACCCGGGAGAAGAGGAAGAACTTGTTGTGGTTGATGTGGTTCTTGCTCGGGTCGAGTGTGGTGTCCGCGATGCACGCCCGGTCCTTCGGGCATACGTGCACCCAGGACGGCTGGGTCATGTCCTTGCCGAGGGCGGCCACCAGTTGGGTGGCGGCCGTGGAGGTGGAGAACGCGTAGTCCAGGACGACCCGGACCTGCACGCCCCGGTCGTGGGCACGCGTCAGCGCGTCGCTGTAGCCGGTGTCGGTCAGGGCGTACATGGCGGCGCGCAGCGTACGCCCGCTCTGGGTGTTGTCGATCGCCCCGACGATGTGGTCCTTGATCGCGTTCTGCTCGGCCACGGTGCCCTGCGGGTCGTTGAAGACCGCGCCCGTCGTGGGCATCGGCGCCGGGTCCGCCACGGCGGCCGGGGACGGGACGAGCAACGCGGCCAGGAGGGACCCGGCGAGCAACGCCGCGGCACATATACGTCTGATGTCTCTCACTCCTCGACAAAAGGTCGTTGACAACCGCGCTGACAAAAGTCGTTGACGGAGGTCGTCGGCAAAGATCGTTCCTGCTGTGAGCAGGTGCACGATAGCCCGCCGGGCCAGGCCCCCCGACGGCGCCTGCCGAAATCGGTTGCCTCGCACATCGTGTGTCTTGCGTCACATGAGGCACTGGCGTCGCGTTGCTTGCGGTTTGCGCAATCCTGCGCGTACGCACTGCGCCGATCGCTCGAACGGCTGGTCAGGACCCCGGTGTCGGATGGGACGGATCCACGCCACCGCTGCTTTCGGGAGGCGAGCGCAGCGCTGCAAACACACGTTCGCCTCCGGAACGCAAGTGCCCCGTGACCTTTCACGGTCCGCGGTTGCACATTCCGGTGCCGACGCGCGTCATCTGTTCGAAGGCGCGCACCAGCGCCTTCCGGGGCCGTCGGGGGGCGGGACGGGCGGGCCCAGTGGTGCACCAGGAAGGAGCCGAAAGTCTCGTGACGATCGATCGGGTAGGCGATGTGGTCCTGGCAGTTCTCGCGATGCGGGTGTTCGGCCGCGACGCGGCCCTGTTATTGCGGCGCGCGGCCGCCGCGGGCGTACGGACGGGTGTGAGCGAGTTGCTGCGTACGGACGGAGAGGGAGACCGGTGAGCCAGGACTTCACGTACCGCGCGCCGGGCAGACCCGCGATGACGAACCAGCAACTTCCGGTGGACTTCAGCGCGTTCCACCATATGCACCGGCCCGTCTATCTGCGCTGGGCGCAGACCATCCTCCACCACCGCGCGGACGCCGAGGAAGCCGTCGACGCCGCCTTCGAACAGCTCCTGATGATCTGGACCGTCGTCCTGTCGAAGGAGAACCCCGCCGCGTACGCCTGGAGCGTGCTGCGCAGTCGCACCCTCGACCTGGCCCGCGCCCGCAAACGGCGCCCGGCCCTGCTGGAGGCGGCCGCCTTCGAGACCGTCGCGCTGGCTCACACCGCCGACCCCATCGGCCAGTTGGAGGAGAGCCTCGCCCTCTTCCACGCGGTACGCCAGCTCCCGCCGCGCCAGATGGACGTCATGCTCCTGCTCCACCTCCACGGTCTGACCCCCGCACAGGTCGGCGACCACCTCGGCATCACCGCGGCAGCCGTCCGCTCCACCGCCCGCCACGCCAAGCGCCGCCTGCGCCACACCCTCGGCCTCGCGGCCCAGCAGACCGAGGAGGGACACGCTGATGACATCGCCCATTGACGGAGTGCTCGCCCGTGCCCGCCTGTCCCACCAGCCCTGCACCGAGGCCGACGTCGACGCCGCCGAGCAGCGGCTCGCCGCCCGCGTCGCCGCTCCGCCGCCCACTCTTCCGGCCCGGGCGGGCCGCACCCGGCTGTCCGCCTGGCGGGCGCTCCTTTCCGAGCCGGGACCGCCGCTGGACGAGGTGTGCGCGGCCCAGGACCTCACCGTCGTCTGCGAGATGTTCGTCATCCACCCCGACGCCCTCGACGACCTCAAGCTCTTCTTCGCCCGCGCGCTGCCCGAGCCGGCCGGCGCCCGCATCCTGGGCTGCATGCTGCATCTGACCGGCCGTCCCGAATCCGCCCGCTTCTGGTGGCAGTACGCGGCCGGCGCGGGCGACGCGGCCGCCACGTTCTGCCTCGGCCTGCACCACCGCGCTCTGGGCGAACACCCCGAGGCCGAGTGGTGGCACACCCAGGCCGACACCCTCAGCGCCCACGGCGCGACCGTCGCGAACGTCGACCTGACCACCACGCTGCGCATCCTGCGCGCCCTGCGCACCGGCCCGCTGCCGGTGCCCGACCTGGTCCACGCCGTCCTCGACTACATACCCGCCGCGCTCTCGTACGTCGACGACGACCTCGACCTGCCGCTGCCCGACCCCGACTTCGCCGACCACATCACCGCCCTGACCACTCACGCGGCCACCACCCGCTCCCCCCGCACGCCGCCCGGCCGCGCCCCGGACCCCCTGCCGGAACGCCCGACCCACGCTCGCCCGGCGTCCTTCACGACGGGACGGCGGGTGAACACGGGCGAGGCATGGCCGCCCGGCCCTTCGGACAGTCCCTAGCCGACGCCGTCGAGGAAGGCGAGCACGCGCTTCGTGAGCAGCGCGGCCGCCTCCTCGGTGTACGAGGGCAGGCTGTTGTCGGCGAACAGGTGCTGCTTGCCGGGGTAGACGAACAGCTCCGCGTCCGGAGCCGACTCCACCAGGGCCCGGGCCGCCTCGATGTCACCCTCCTCCACGAAGAACTCGTCCCCGTCCATGCCGTGGATCTGGACCGGAACCCCCTGCGGCCAGGCGTCACCGAACTCCGTGACCGGGACGCAGGAGTGGAACAGCAGCGCACCCTTCGCCCCGGGGCGGGTCTGGGCGAGGGACTGCGCGGGCAGCACGCCGAGGGAGAAGCCCGCGTAGACCAGTGCGGCCGGCAGCGCTTCGGCGGCCGCCCGCCCCCGCTCGATGAGCGAGCCGAACCCCGTCTCCTGCGCGTGGGCCACACCGTCCTCCAGGTCGTCGAAGACCCGCCCCTCGTACAGATCCGGGACATGAACGGTATGGCCCGCCGCCCTCAGCGCCTCCGCGAAGGCATGGACGCCGGAGGTCAGGCCCTGGGCGTGGTGGAACAGCAATACCTCGGCCATGTCTGTCCTTTCGTGCACGGAACCGGGGCGGCTCCACGGCTTCGAGTATTGCCGGAGGCACTGACATCCGCCTTGGCCGGCTCAGCCGACGGTCACCTCAGCCGACGGGCTGGGGCCGCAGGGACGGCTGGGGCAGCCGGGGCACGAGAGGCGCCGGAGCGGTCAGGCGGTCGGCTCCCGCCGGGACCGGGACCGCGGCGAAGATCGCGTCCTGCTGAGCCTGGAGCTCCACGGCCCGCTCGGGGGTCGTGCCGGGGAGGCGCTGCTCCTCGTACAGCTTGTGCGTGGCCTCCTGGGCGTACTTGCTCGCCGGCGTGTGGAACTGCACCTCGAAGAGGTGCTCCGAACGAGGAGCCCGCCAAGCGGAGTTGATGGCCTTGTAGCCCTTGGCGCGGCCCCAGGTGTTGGACCACTTGGTGTTGTCGTTGCGCCAGGTGGACAGCACGGAGGCGGCGATCGTGACGCCCTCGGTGTAGTGGCCCTCGGGCCACTGGAGGGTGTAGCGCACCGAATCGCTGATACCGGCCAGCGCGTCGTTCACGTGCCTCCCCGGGTGCTCCAGCAAGGAGGTGGCGACCTTGCGCTTGAGCGAGTCGGCCGACTTGAGGCGGTGGTCGAACCCGATCAGCTCGGCGCCGCTGAGCAGCGCGGCCGCCCTCACCTGGGGGCTGATGGAACGCTCGGCCTTCTTGGCCCGGTCGATGAAGGCGTCGACCTTGGCGTTGTCGGCGGCATTGAGCGACAGCCCGTCGCCTCTCCAACTGCCGTCGTCCAGCGGCTCCTTGAATACGGGGGCGAATACGGGGACGTTGACCGTACGGGCGGTTCCCGCACGCTGGACCGGGGGAGCCGAGGTCGCGCTCTGGATCGCGCCCACGCTCAGCGCCGCGGCCAGTGCGGCGGCGGTCGCGGCCCGCGAGACGGTACGACTGATGTTCATCGGTGCCTGGTGTTCCTCTCTCGGCGGCAATCGTCCGTTGCCGGGGGGAGCCCCGGGCAACGGACGGTCTCTGACGAGAGACCCAACAGGAGGAAGCGGCGGCGAGTTGTCGTCTGGGCCCCAACTGGGCGAATGCTGTCCTGATCACACCGCACGACGGCGTGTCCCCACAGGCGCGCCCTGTTGCCGGACTCAGCAGCCGAGAGCGGCGAGGTGCTGGTAGAGCGCCTCGTGCCCATCCGCTGCCGGGTGCAGGCCGTCGACGAGCAGGTCGGTCTTCTCGTACAGGGGCTCCCACATGTCGAGGTAGTCGATGTGGTTCTCCTGGCACCAGACCCGTATCGCCTCGCGCAGGGCCAGCGCCCGGGCCTTGGTGAAGCGCAGGCCTCCGTAGTCCCGGGTGCGTTCTTCGTCGAGCCACGTCGGTCCCACGACGACGAGTCGCGCGTGGTGATCGAGGGCAGCGGCAGCGAGTGAGCCGAGACTGTCCGCGATGTGCGCGAGCCCGTCGAGCTCCGGGGCGGAAAGAGGCACGGCGGAGTCGTTGATCCCGGCGGCGACGATGAGGGTGTCGGGCAGACGAGGCGCCAGCAGCGCCGGTGTCTGCTCGCTGACCTCGGCCAGGGTGCTGCCCGGGATGGCCAGCTGGAAGACCCGGTGTTCGGCCTCGTTCCCGGCGATGTGGGTGGCCGCCAGGCGGGCCGCCCATCCTCCCTGCGGATCGCAGCGCCCGTACGCGATGCTGTCGCCCACGATCACGATGCGCGCCGCCGGGCGCAGCGGTTTCGCGTCCAGATAGGCCCAGGCGCGCTCTCCGGAGGAGAGGAGGACCCGCCGGCGGACGTAGTCGTCGACTTCGTAGGCGTCGGCCGCGGCGAGGTCCTGGTCGGTGAGGCGCAGTACGACGCCTTCGACGACGGCGCCGTACTCGCGCTCCAGCGTCAGATGTACGTCCAGACCGCTGGCGGCGATCACGGACGGGTCGGTGATCGCCAGGGGCCTGGTCGTGCAGCCGGTGAGCGACGCCGGAGAAGTGGGCACGGCCTGGCCGAAGAGGGTGGTCTGGACCCGCTCGTCCATCAGCGTGCCGAAGGAGAACAGGGCGTGAGGGCGTGAGGCGGTCACTTTGGGGTGCGGGGCCTTTCTTGAAGGGTTGATCAAGATCACCCTAACGGGCGCCGTTGCCCTCGGGTCCGGAGCTCCCGGGCCGCCTGCGCCCGGCTCACCTGGCGAGGTGGGTCTCGATGCGGGCGATCGTGCACGTGTTGTCTTCGAAGAGGTGCCCGTACATCCCGGCTTCCTGGGCAGCCTCGATGTTGGGTACGAAGTCGTCGATGAAGAGGCAGTCCTGCGGTCGCGCCTCCAGGCGGGTGCACGCCAGCTCGAAGGCGCGCGGGTCGGGCTTGCCGACGCCGATCTCGTGGGAGTAGACGATCTGCTCCACCAACTCGTCGAAGCGGTACAGCCGAGTCTCCCGCTCACGCGCGCCGACGAAGCTGTTGCTCAGGATGGCCGGGCGGCAGCGTCGGCGCGGCGTGCGCACGTACGCGATCAGTTCCTCGTTCGGCGTGCCCAGGTATTCGGCCCAGAGGTCGGCCATGAAGGCCTCCGTCGACGGCGCATCCAGGCGCAGGCGGTGTGCGATCTGCTCGTGCACCTCGCGCTCGTCGATGGTCCCCGTGCTTCCCGCCTGCCAGACGTCTCCCAGGCGCTCCTCCACCGTGCCCGCAGGCAGCCCCAGCCGCTCTTCCCAGCGTGGCACCCACCCCGTATCCGGAGTGGTCTCCAGGACGCCACCGATGTCGAGGATGACGCAGCGCGAGTCCATCAGGGTTCCCCCTCATCCGTCCCATGGCCGAGGCGTAGGCACGTCCTCAGTCCTCTCACATGACCTGTACACCCACTCTCCGTCCTCGCCCCTGGGCCGCGTCGAGCAACCCGACGGCCTGTGACAGTCCTGTCGACAGCGGAGGCCCTTCGTGCGCCGGCACCCCACCCTGCTTTCACCCCCACGTCGGTATTCCTTCACGTGCCGGTCTCCCGAGCGGCGGCATAGGGGGCACACACTGAGCCACATCCCGCGCGCGACGGTGGCGACGACCGTCCACCGTGCCGTCGACCGGGGCTTGTCACTTTCCCCGCCCCTTCGCTCAAGGACGCAAGGCCCGTGCCCGAACTCGTCACCCTCCGCGGCCGTACTCTCCGGCTGGAGCCGCTCGCCGAACCTCATGTCGAGGCGCTGGCCCGAGCCGCCGCCGAGGACCGCAGCAGCTATGCCTTCACGCCCGTGCCCTGTGGGGTGGAGGCGATGGAGCGGTATGTCGCCGACGCGGTGGCGGCTCGGGCGGCAGGACGGGCCTTGCCCTTCGCCACAGTGCGGATCGCGGACGGCCGGGTCGTGGGCTCGACGCGCTTCTGCGAGCTGGACTACTGGCAGGGGCCGGTGCCCTGGCCGCCGGCACCGCGCGGCCCGCTGGGTCCCGTACCCACCGCGATCCCGGACGCGGCGGAGATCGGCGGCACCTGGCTCTCCGCGTGCGCCCAGGGCACGGGCATCAACACCGAGGCCAAGCTGTTGATGCTGCGGCACGCCTTCGAGACCTGGGGCGTCCGACGTGTGTCCCTGCGCGCAGACGCCCGCAACCTGCGCTCCCGCGCCGCGATCGAACGCCTCGGCGCGGCCCTCGACGGCGTCCACCGGGCCCACTCCCGCGGTCTGGACGGCATGGTCCGCGGTACGGCCTTCTACTCGATCCTCGACGAGGAGTGGCCACAGGTGCGGGAACAGCTCGAACAGAGGGTTGGTGCGCGCCCGAAGGCGACAGGTATGCGCTCGCTCGTCCCGGCGTGAGGGGAAGCGTGGGGAAAAAGTGTTTGACGCCCACCGCCGTCCGGCGGTCGGATGGTGGCCCATGAGCACAGGGCAGATGCACCCCGGCCTGCACCTCATCGACGACGCACTCGTACGGCGGTTGATCGCTGGGCAGTTCCCTCAGTGGGCGGGGTTGCCGGTGGTGCGGTTTCCGTCCGGCGGGACGGTCAACGCCATGTACCGGCTGGGCGACAGCATGGTCGTACGGCTGCCGCTGGTGGAGGGCGGGGTCGAGGACGTGTCGACGGAGCAGGAGTGGCTGCCCCGCCTCGCGTCACTGCTGCCCACGCCCGTCCCCGAGGTGCTCGGAAGAGGGGGGCCGGCCGAGGGGTATCCGTGGGCCTGGTCGGTGTACCGGTGGCTGGCGGGGGAGAACCCCGAGGCGGGAGCGCTGAGCGAACCCGTGCCGATGGCCAGGGATCTGGCCGGGTTCGTGGCGGCGATGCGGAGCATCACCCTGCCGGGGGCGCCGTCTGCCTACCGCGGCGGCCCGGTCGCCTCGCTCGACGAGTCGACCCGGGCGGCGATCGAGCAACTGCGCGCGATCCCGCAGGAGGGCGTGGACTGCGATGGCGCGGTCGCCGTGTGGGAGGACGCGCTACGGGCCCCGGCCTGGGACGGGCCGCCGGTGTGGCTGCACGCCGATCTGATGCCGGGCAATCTGCTCGTGGACGGCGGCAGACTGACCTCGGTGATCGACTTCGGGTGCATGGGGGTGGGCGATCCCGCCTGTGACCTCTTCCCCGCCTGGAACCTGCTGCCCGCCGATGCGCGGGAGGTGTTCCGCGGTGCGCTCGGCGTGGACGACGCGACCTGGATCCGCGGCCGGGGACGGACGCTCTCGCAGGCGCTGATCGCGCTGCCCTACTACCGGAAGACCAACCCGGCGATGGCGAACAACGCCCGGCACGTGATCCGGGCGGTGCTGGGAGGGGGCTGAGCGCCTCACCCGGCCGGGCGGCCCCAAGACTCCCCGGAGCTTCGACTCTCCGGCGCAGAAGGTGTGTGGGCGGATGCTCCGCTCCGGTGTGCCAGGCGGTCCGCCGCGCGTCGGCCCCGGCTTTCGAGCGGCAGCGCTCCGGTCGCCGCGGCCGGTCCGAAGGGCGGTATGTCCGCGTAGATCGACTCGTACGACTCCTCGGGCACGATGTACGCCTCGTGCCACAACTGGGCAGCCTCTCTCCCGACCACCGTGCGCTGGTGGTCGCGGTGGCCACGCTGGGGCGGCTCGGCCATCCCTGGGACGCCGGCCTCATGGAACCGTACGCCGAACTGATCCAGCAAGTGGCCGTCCACGACATGGACTTCGTGGAGCCCCAGTCCTCGGCTGCCGAGAAGGTCGAGACCGCCGTGGCGGCCACGGGCCCTTCGAGCCGGTGCTGTGGGCGCTCCACCGGCTGGCCCAGGAGGAGGAGTCGGCCCGGCGGTACGGGTCGCAGAGCCGCCGCGTGCGTCACGCGGGCCGATGGGTGGAGTTCCCCGCGATGTCAGGTGGTCCGATTCGAGGGGGAGTTCATGACTGATGTGCGGATTCGTGTCTCCGCTTACGCGCTCGCGCTTAAGGAGGGGCGGTTGCTGCTGGCCCGGCTGTCGGAGTCGTCACCGGTCTTCGCTCCGGGGCTTTGGCACCTGCCGGGCGGCGGGATCGCCCCGGGCGAGCAGCCGGTGGAGGCCCTCGCGCGTGAACTCCGCGAGGAGACCGGACGCGAGCTTGCCGGTGCGCGGCCGGTCGATGCGCGGACGTATGCGGTCAGCCGGGGTGGCGTGGACTGGCACTTGACCGGGCTGTTCTACGCCGTCGAGCTCAGGACGGACGGCGCGTCGGAGGTCATCGAGATCGACGGCTCCACCGACGCGGTGAGCTGGATCGCGCTGTCGGAGCTGCGGGACCCGATGCTCTCCCCGGCTGCCGTCGACGGGCTGCGTATGCTCGGCGACCGAGGCGTGTGAGCGCCTCGGGCACGGTGTCCCTTGGACGGGATGGGGCAACCGGTCCTGCCCCACCCCGATTCCGTCAGCGCAGCACCGACGAGAAGTTGTCGAGCTGGACCCAGGTGACCGGGTCCGTGGTCTGCGGGCCGTAGACCGTCACGCGGCCCGCCGTGTCGGCCTCGACGCGGGTGGCGTTGACGCCGAGGTGGTTGTTGCGCGGGCAGACACCGCGCGTCGTCTTCGGCGGGCGGATGGTCGCCGGGAGGGTGCCCAGCTGCGAGTCGCCGGAGAAGTTGCAGGTGATCACGCCGCGCAGCTGGAGGAACTCGGTGCCCGCGATGCTCACCACACGGGCCTGCGCGGGCGTGTCCGCGCCCGCGGAGACGCCCGTGGCCAGCGCGATGGCCGTCCAGTCCACGACGACCTGGACTCCGGTCGGGGCAGCGGCGGCGGGCGAGGCGGTGAGCAGTGGCACACCGACGGCCGCGGTGGGTACCGCGAGGGCCGTGGCGAGCAGGGAGCGGCGGCTGGTGGTGCGCGAGGGCATGGTCGATCCTCCGGATCGCGAGAGGTGGTGGGGGTGTCCGGGGTCCGGCGCCGTCATCGCCAGGCGGCCGAGACGCAGTCGAGGTCGATCCAGGAGATGGTGTTGTCCGCGGTGGCGCCGAACGCCCACAGTTCGCCGAGCTTGTTCGCCTCGACCCGGCACACTCCCACCCCGTAGTACATGTTGCGCGGCGTGTTCTGCCGCACGGGCCGCGTGGGGTAGAGCCGCTGCGGCAGCGTGGCGATGAGGGTGTCGGCGGTGAGGTTGCAGGTGAGCGTGCCGCGCAGCTGGAGATACGTGGTGTCGGCGAGGGCGACCAGTCGGCCTCGCGGAGCCTCGGCGCCCGCCTTGACCCCGGCGGCGAGGGTGAGGTTCTCCCAGTCGGACAGCACCTTCACTCCGTCGACCGCCGGCTGCGTCGGGTACCAGCCGATGGTGACGTTGCGCCGCCCGGTGGTTCCCGGGACGGTGTCGCTGAAGCCGAACAGCAGCCGGGTCTCACCGGTCTTGGGGTCCACCTCGACGGCCAGCCCCTCCGGCTCGCGCCGTTCGAGACCGTCGGCGCCGGTGACCACCTGCGAGTCGAGCTTCGTCTTCGAGTCCAGGGAGTACGAAGTGATGTACGCGGTCCCCGGGTAGGTCGTGACCGGGTCCTTCTTCCACTGGAAGAGGTACAGGACGCCGTTGAGGGCGGTGTAACCCTGGAAGGTGAGTCCCGATTCCGCGCCCGCCGGCAGCTCGAAGGTGCTGCCCACCTCCACCCACTCGCCCTGCGCCGCCTTGGCCAGGTCATAGCGGGTGAAACACCGCACACTGCCCTTGAAGTAGACGATCGTCAGGATGTTGTTGGCGAGGTCCACCGACGGGCCGGTGCTCCGTCCGCCCGGCGGGCAGAACTTCTTCGAAGCGGGCACGTCGGCCTGGTCCAGCGTGGCCCCGTCGACGAAGGGGAACCGGGTGACGGCCGTACCGAAGGCGTTGCTGACACCGTCATTGGGGGAAACCGGTCCGACCTCGGTCCACAGACAGGTGTCGGTCCCGACCGGCTCGGCCCCCATCGAGATCCCGTGCCCGAAGCCCGTGAGGTACATGCTGCCCGTCAGCCGGCCGGTGTTCCGGTCGATGCGGTTGAGATACATGTTCCCGAGCGGCGTCTTGGCGGCGCTCTCCATCTGGAGCACGAAGACGTGCCCGTTGACCGGGTCGGAAGCGAACGCCTGCGGAGCGGGATTCTTCGTCAACGGCACGGTCTGGATGAGCTTGCCGGTCACCCCGGACAGGTTGATCCCGTTTATATCGGTCATGGCCATGGATTCCCCTTCTGTGGGGCGCGATCCGGCCCCACCGACCGAGATCGTACGCATGTGCCATACCGGGAATTCGCCAGAGCCGCCGCGCTGCCGTAGGGCATACGACAGCGCGCGCCGCCCGGGTGGGGAGCGGGCCGTTCCGGCCGGTCACTCCGTCATCTGGCCGCGGGCGCCAGCGGGGCCCGCCCTTCCCGCCCTTGTCGGGCTCTCCGCGCCGGTTGGTGAGCTTGACGGTGACGCCCCTGGACGTGTTGGCGGCGGTCACCTCGTGGGGGGCCGTTGTGGACGGGCGGGTAGCCGTCGCAGGGCAGTTGCCCCGGCACGCATGGGCCGAGCCCGCCGGGCAGCGGTCTGGCGGCCAGGGCGGCCCCGGGGGACGCCTGCTCCCCGCCGGGCAGGGCCATTGCCGTCGCGGGGAGAGCGGGGCCACGGACAGTACGGCCGCGGTCAGCGGGGGCCTGAGGGACCTCGCGCCGGGACGGGCCAGGGAGAGAGGGAACACCGGAACAACCAGCTCCTCGAAAGTGGGAAGCCCCCCTCGGGCCCAGGCTCACACCCCCCTGTCGCCGCAGAACCACCCGGCGGGTGTCGCGGGCGAAGACCACCGCAAAGGACCACCGCCACCACTGTCCGGCCGGTCACGGGGCCTGCTGCACGTCGTCCCAGGCCACCGAGCTCATCTTCCAGCCGGCAGGTGTGCGGACGAACTGGGTGGTCTTGTGACCGGAGCCCTCGAACCACTCGCCGTTGAGGGAACCGGACTTGCGGTACTCGCTGAACCGGTGGGCGATCGAACCGAAGATCTCGGTCCGCTCGGCCACCTCCCATTCGGAGAACTCCGTCAGAGTCCCGTCGGTGAGGATCTTCTCCCGGGCTCGATGAACGCGTCGAGGTCGTAGATCACGAGCTTGTCCCCGACGTTGCTGATGATCATCCCCTGGGGGATGAACACCTCGCGGATGACGTCGACGTCGGGCCGGGTGCCTCCGGTGTTGGTGAACGCACCGAGGAAGGTATGTATCAACTGGTCGAGCTCGGCTTTGACGTCGGACACGACTGTCCCTCCCGCGAGTGAACGCTTGGCACTTGATCGTCGCCTACGGCTGGTGTGTCGGCAAGCCTCCCGCGGGACGGCCCGGTGAAACGACTCCCCTCGGGGTGAAGCTGCCCGCGATCCGGTTGGATGCCGTCCCGGCCTATACGATCTTGGATGTACGAGTGCTACGAAGGCCGGGGCACTGACCAAGTCACCGGGGAACAGGGGTACTTCTCATATGGCTGGAATCACGATCGCGCGTTCGGTGACCACACTCACCGCCACCGTGGCGCTCATGGCCGGGAGCGCCGTGGGCGCGTCCGCCGTGCAGAGCCCGGCCGAGCCGGATGTGTCGGGGGTGCGCGCCGCTCTGCAGCGCGTCGTGGACGCGGGGGCGCCGGGAGCGTTCGCGGTGATCCGCGACCACGGCAACCCCGAGCGGGGCCGGACGCTGACCGTCGGCAAGGCCGACCTCGGCGGCAGGCCGATGAACGCGGCCCTGCGGTTCCGTGTGGGCAGCAACTCCAAGATGTTCACCTCGGTCCTGGTGATGCGCCTCGCCGAGCAGGGCCGCATCGACCTGGACAAGCCGCTGCGCGAGTACCTGCCCGCCGGGACGCTTCCCGAGAGCTGGACGATCACCGCGCGCCAGGTCATGGAGCACCGCGCCGGTGTGTACGACCACACCAACGACCTCCTCGAACAGAACGGGGAGGAGACCACCGCCGCCTTCGAGAAGCGCATCCGGAACAACGTATACGAGCCCAAGGACCTCGTGGCGATGTCGGTGAAGCACGGTCTGCAGTACACCCCGGGGACGGCGTACGCGTATTCGAACACCGACTTCGTGCTGATGGGTCTTGCCGCCGAGCACCTCACCGGGCGCCCCTACGCCGAGCTGCTGCGCGAGCAGATCTTCGAGCCGCTGAAGCTGCGTCAGACGACCTTCGCCGTGCCCGAGAAGACCATCGCCGGGCCGCACGTCACCGGCTATCTGACCAACGACGACCGCACCAAGCCGCTCCTCGACTCGACCGAGCAGACCGCGTCGTGGGTCTGGAGCGCGGGAGGTGTGGTCTCCTCCGCCCCCGATCTCGACCGTTTCATGACCGCTCTGCTCGCCGGAAGCTCCGGCGGGCTGGTCTCCGACGAGTCGCTGCGGCAGATGACGAGCGTGCTCCCCACCAGCACGGCGAAGATCAGCTATGGCCTGGGGATCAGGGAGATCGCGCTCTCCTGCGGCAAGGTGCTCGGCCATGGCGGAATCGTCCAGGGCTACCAGACGCAGACGTTCTCCACCCCGGACGGGAAGCGCACGGTCGTCCTCTTCGCGAACGCCTCCAACAACGGCGCGGTCACCAGCGGTTTGACGAACACCCTGGAGCCCGCGTTCTGCGGCAAGGCACCCACCGCCCCCGCACCGCGCCGCTCGATCACCGGAAACGGCAACGCGGACAGGGACGACAGCCGCCGGATCCCGGCCGTCGAGGACACCCGCATCTGACCTGACCCACGCGCAGAAGAGTGCCCGCCGCCGGTGACGGCGGCGGGCACCCGCGCTCGGGAAGCGCGCACCTGCCCCGTGCCCACTACCGTACGAAGTTCTTGTCGATCAGGAGCTGCAGCACGTTGGTGCACCCTCCCCAGGTGCCACAACTGCCCCTTGATCCGGGACGCGTGCTCAGGCCGCCGGGAGCTGGTCGTACGTCTTGAAGGTGTAGTACGCCGTGTACGTAAGCCTGCTCTCTCCGGTTTTGGCGGGCAGGCCGAAGCGGTGGTTCACCATGGTGGTGAGCGGGCCGCAGTCGGTGGCGGCCGGGACGGTCAGGGTCTCGTCGTACGCGCTGAAGCGGACCAGCGGCGGATTCTGCGACAGCCAGGTGCTGGGGCCGTCCTTCCGGAGGTGGAGCGCGACCGGGTGCGCGTCCGTGCCGATGGTGCACCGCTCGCCGAGCAGCGGCGAGAGGAGCCGGAACTTCATGTCCAGGGCGCCCTTGTCGGTGCCGGTGCCCAGGAAGTCCGCGTAACCGCCGTACTCGGGCCGGATGGCCAGGCCGAGGAGCGGGTTGCGGCCGGCCGGGTCCCCGGCCCGGCCCAGCAGGCCGCCGGGCACCGGGGTCGCCTCGGCCCGCAGCGTCCCGAAGACCTGCCCGAACGTGCCGTCCGGCAGCGGCCCTTCGGCGTGCGTCAAGGTGATCGGCTTCGTGTCCGGGACGACGATCCCGCCGAGCTTGAAGTGCGAGTAGCCGACGGTCACCTCACAGCGCCACTTGTTCCGGTCGACGCCGGCGGGGAGGTCGGTGGGGCAGTCTCCGTAGGCGACGTGCGAGAACACGTCCGAGGCGGGGTCTGCCGAGCCCTGGGCGAGGGCCGGGGCCTGAGCGGCCGTGGCGAGGAGGGCGACGGCGGCGGCCACGGTCCCGACTCCCGCTGCGGCGCGGCCCGTTCGGCGGCTCCGGGCCACGGTCTTCATCTTGTTCGTCTTCATACCGTTGATCCTGGTGGCCGACCGGCCCCCGATCATCGGGGACGACCCTGACTCGGCCCGAAGGCGCCCCTGAGGAGTCGTCAGGGGCTTCGCTCGCGCGTCGCCAGGGCCACCTGTCCAGGTCTCCAGGTCTCCGCGTCTCCACGTCTCCACGTCCCCAGGTCTCCAGGTTTCGCGCGGGCCAACGGCAGTGCTCTCAGCGGTTGCTGTCGATCGTCTTCCGGATCCAGTCCGCGTACGCGGGCACGCTGCTGTAGAGGCCCGGGCCGTCCGAGCAGGCCACGCCCGGGGTTTGCCCGGACCCGAGGTGGTGCCGATGAGCTCCCAGCGGCCGTCCCGGCCGCCCCGCTCGCGCGTTCCGCCGGGTCGCCCATGGCCATGAACCGCAGGCGCCCGGCGCTGAGGGCGGTGAGGTCCAGGGCGCAGGGACCGGGTGTGTCCTCGTGGATGCGGCACAGGAGGGGCGAGACGACCAGCAGGGGTGCGTCGGGGTGGCCTTCGCGGATGGTGTCCAGGAAGCCGTGGACGGCCGGGGTGTCAACCAGCCGTACGCCGGAGGGCTGGTACTCGGCCGTGGCCAGCTGCCCGTCGGTGTTCTGGGCGCGGGCCAGGGCCCGGGCGGGGAGCCGGTGCGGCAGCACGCCGTGCTCGGTGCGCTCCGCGTCGAGGGCGCCACGCAGGAGGCCGGCGGTGACGGGTGTCGTGATCCAGTCCTGCTGGGTGTGCATGGCCCCTGCCCGGTCTTCGGAGTGGCTGGGCTGTTCGGTTCGGGAACGCGCCGCTCGGGCGGTCTGCGGCTGGGTACGGGGTGGGGTCACTGCGCGGGCCAGTTCCGCAGCAGGGCGTCCAGGGCGTCCAGGATCCGGGTCCAGGTCTGCTGTGTGTCGGGGGCACTGTGGCTGAAGCCCCCGCCGAGTTCGAGGGTGATGTAGCCGTGGAAGACGCTGCCGAGCAGCCGGACCGCGTGCGTCTGGTCGGGTTCGCTCAGGTCGTAGCCGCGCAGGATGGCCCGTGTCATCTGGGCGTGTCTGCCGCCCGCGCCGGCGGCCGCCGCTTCCGGGGTGAGCCTCAGCTGGGCCGCGGCGTAGCGGCCGGGGTGTTCGCGCGCGTAGTCACGGTAGACGTTCGCCAGAGCGGCCAGGGCGTCCTTGCCCGCTCGCCCGGCCAGCGCGGCGGCGCCCCGGTCGGCGAGCTCCTCCAGGGCCAGCAGGGCGATCCGGGTCCTGAGGTCCTGGGAGTTCTTGACGTGCGAGTACAGGCTCGCGACCTTCACATCGAACTGCCGGGCGAGCGCCGAGACGGTCACCTGCTCGAAGCCGACCTCGTCGGCCAGTTCCGCCCCGGCCCGGGTCAGGCGTTCCGTGCTCAGCCCTACTCGTCCCATCGTCTCCCTCTCGCTCGCCTGAAACAATTATGTGTTTGCCTAACACCTTTAGGCAAACTAGCCTCACTCATATGAAGCAGCTGACTGAGACAGAGATCCGTGCCGCGTTCGTGAACTGCAGCAAGGGCGAGGCGAAGCGCCTGTCCGTGCCGCGCGACCTGGCCGACCACCCCTGGGACGACCTGGACTACTTCGGCTGGCGAGATCCACAGGCCCCGGGCCGGGCCTGTCTGGTCACCGAGCTGGAGGGCACCGTCAGTGCCCTCGTGCTGCGGAGCCCCGGGCACACCTCCGGGCAGGCCCGCCGCAGCATGTGCTCGATATGCCTGACGACCCACGACGGCGGCGTCTCCCTGATGGTCGCGCCGAAGGCGGGAAAGGCGGGACAGCAGGGGAACTCGGTGGGCATCTACGTCTGCAGCGACCTCGCGTGTTCGCTGTACGTACGCGGCAAGAAGGACGTGGGCGCCGGTGCGCGGCTCCACGAGACGATCACTCTGGAGGAGAAGATCCAGCGGACCGTGGCGAACCTCGCCGCGTTCGCCGCCAAGGTGACGGCGGTCTGACCGGCGGGCGTCGGGATCAGGCCGCCCGTTGGGGCCGGAACGTGCGCCGGTACCCGTGAGGTCCCCCTTCGGGCGATGCCCCGGACAACGCGTCACGGTGAGGGCGGGGCCGGGGCGTCTCCGTCGGCTTCAGGCCGCGCCGGGTGGGGCTGACGGCGTCCGGGGCGCGCGTGTTGCGTCGGTGTGTGCCGTGTGGCGGCGCACGGAATGACGCGATGCGTACGGCAACCGACCGGGTGAGCGGGTGAAAGGGACGCGATTGTCACCCGCCCCGACGGCATTTGTCGCCGGATTTCCGGAACGTTGAACGGGCGGAAGTAGCCACAGTGTGGGAAATCAATCGGTGCGCATCCGACGCGGTGGCCGCCGTCGGGCGGGGCCGCTTAGGATCACCGACGCGGACCGTGCACCGACGCACAGCCCGCGTGTTGCCCGAGGGCGACAGGAGAACCGCGGGGGAAGCATGGGGAGTGGGAATGGTGACGCGGGAGCGAGCATGCGTCAATTCTTTATCGCCTTCGCCCATCGGCGAGATACGGCATCTGCACACCCTGGGCCCGACCGGCACCAATCTGGAGGCCGCGGCCCATGAGTGGTTCCGTCGGCAAGGCCTTGGGAGCGAGGGGCGGGTGACCCTGCACGCGACCCTCGAATACGCGATGGAGACCGTGCCCAGAAACGGTGAGCACGCGCTGGTCGCCTGCGCCGTCTATCCGGAGCTGCACACGCTGGTCTTCGGCAACTTGCGGGTTTGCCGCATGGTGGACTCCTTCGTGTGGCCCACCCACGAAATGGTGCTCGCCGTCGCGCAGGGCGGGCACGCCGAGCCGCGTACCGTGGCCACCCATCCGGCGCCGGCCGGTCTCGTACCACCGGCGAGCGAACGGCAGTTGGTGACCAGCAACGCGCAGGCGGCCATCGACTGCGCCGATGGCAAGGCCGAGGGGTGCGTCACCACGGTCGTGGCGGCGAAGGCCCACGGCCTGCGGGTCCTGCGCAGCTTCGGCGAGGTGCCGATGGTGTACACCGTGCACCATGTGCGGGAGGCCGCTCCGTGACCGGAAGGCCCGGCCCCCGGCGCCCCCAGGACGAGATGCTCGGCGAGGCGGAACGGCTCGGCCGGGGGCTCCTGCCGCGGATCGACGCCTTCCGCGCCCGCCAGCGCGACGACGGCACGGTCCCGGAGCCGGGCGAGGAGGACCGGCGCAGCCTGCTGGCCATCAAGGACGAGGCCGTGCGCTGGTTCGCCGGGCACGGCAGGACGGGCCAGGCCGACACGCTGGCCGCCGACATCGACGGCTGGCTGGCCGCCGGACTCGACACGCCACCGCACTTCGCCCGCTGCCGCGACGCCCTGACCGCCCCGGCCGACGGCGACTGGGCGGCGTTCCTCGCCCCCGTACAGACCACCAACAGCGTCCCGCCGGTCGGCAGGCGGCTGGAGTTCTTCCTCGTCCGCCGCAAGGAGCCCGACGCGCTGCCCGAGCTGGCCGACCGCTATCCGCACCCCAAGAACAACTGCCAGGCCACCGTGCTGCTCGCGGGAAGCGAAGGGCTGGCGAAGGGCAACTGCATCGTCTTCTTCCCGGAGAATGTCGCGGCCCACGACAAGGTGGCCGAACAGGGTTACGCCATCTTCTTCTTCAGTAAATTCCGCAGAATCCACGAGACGTACGCGGTGCCGTCCGCGCGATCCGTACTCACCCCGGATTCCGTACCGCGCGCCTCGACCGGAATGGATCCGGAGGTCTGCTATCAGGCCCGTTCCCTCTGGGGCTATCTGCACGACTACTTCCACCACCAGGGGCAGTGGCCGCTCGACCGGCACATCAAACTCAAGATGAACTGGTTCATCGGCCTGCTCGAAGAGCTGAAGGTCGACGCCAAGACCGTGCTCGCCTGCCACGACGACGACGCCGTTCCGTACGCCGACGAACAGATCGCCATGATCCTTCTGGAGCGGATGTTCCGCTATCCGCTCGACGCCCGCGCGGTCCGCAACTTCGACGCGGGCACCGGGGTGTTCCTCTACTCGTGGCTGCGCGAACGCGGTGCCCTCGCCGACCACGGCGGGCGGCTGGCGCTGTCGTACGACCGCGTCCTCGACGGACTGCGTGAACTGGTGGACACGATAGAGGCCATGGAAGCCGCGGCCGGCACGCCCGAGGAGTACCGCGCTGCGGCCAGGGAACTGGTACGAACGCAACTGCGCGAGGGGGCCGAGGGCGACCGCTACGCGTTCACGGACGATCAGCTGACGCTCGTGCGCGCACGGGGCCGGCTGGCGTCCCTGCCACCCCTGCACTTCGCGCCGGCCGAGGTGTGAGCAAGCCATCGAGAGCTGAGGAGACGAGCGACATGGACACCGACGCCACGGGGGACGAGGGCCGCGCGGACGGCCGGGCGCTGGACCGGGCCGCCATGGAAGCCGCGGTGCGGCTGTATTTCGAGGCGTGCAACAAGGTCGACCGCGGCCTTTTCGCCCAGTGCCTCTCCGAGCACGTCGTGCACTACCTGGCCGCGGGGATGTCCGGCCCCATCGAGGGCATCGACCCGGTGGTGGAGCGCTGGGGCGCCGATGTGCGGGCCAACGACTCCCACTGGGCCGTGGACGCCGTGTACGCGGACGAGCACAGCCGCACCGCCGTCTGCGAGTGGACCGCCTTCAAGCCGCGCCTGGGCAAGGTGCTGCGCGGAGCGGAGGTCTACCGCTTCGACGACTCGGGCCTGATCGACGAGGTCCGCATCTACTACGCGTCCCGGCGCGACGACACCGTCCCGGTCAACGAACTGGAGGGCTTCCCCTACGCGGAACGGGGCTTCGCCACGTGAGCGAGGCCCAGGCCGGCACCGTGCCGCCGCTCGACGACCGGGACGGCTCCATCTGGCTCGACGGACAGCTCGTGCCCTGGCGCGAGGCCCGTCTGCACGTCCTCAGCCACGGGCTGCACTACGGCGGCAGCGTCTTCGAAGGCGAGCGCGTCTACGGCGGCCGGGTCTTCGAACTCCACGAGCACAGCCTCCGCCTGGTCGCCTCGGCTCGCGAGATGGGCTTCGTACTGCCCTGGAACGCCGAGGAACTGGACACCGCCACCCGCGAGGTCGTGGCCGTCGCGGGCCTCACCGAGGGCTATGTCCGCCCGGTCGCCTGGCGCGGCAGCGACAGCCTGCGCCTCGTCGCGCCGGACACCTCGGTCCATGTGGCGATCGCGGCCTGGCCCTGGCCGCAGGTCTTCGCCTCCGGACCGCGCGGGATCCGGCTGCGCACCTCGCGCTGGCGGCGCCCCGCGCCCGACACCGCGCCGGTACGCGCCAAGACCGCGGCCCTGTACGCCCTCGGCTCCCTCGCCGGGCAGGAGGCGGAGGAGGCCGGCCGCGACGACGCGCTGCTCCTCGACCACCGGGGCCGCCTCGCCGAGGCCACCGGCGCCAATCTGTTCCTGGTGATCGACGGCGCCCTGTACACCCCGCCGCCGGAGTGCGTACTGGACGGCATCACCCGCCGTACCGTCATCGCGCTCGCCCACGAGCTCGGCCTGAAGGTCGTCGAACGGCACCTGGACCCGGCCGAACTGGCCCGCGCCGACGAGGTGTTCCTGACCGGCACGGCGTACGAGGTCCAGCCGGTCACCGCCGTCGACGCGCTGGAGTACCCGGTCGGCGACGTGACGAGCGCGCTGGTGCGGGCGTACGCGCGGACCGTGCGGCGCGAGGCGGCGCGCACGGCGCCGACGAGCGAGGCAGCCCCGGCCGTGGCGAGCGAGAGCGGATGACCGGCACCGAATCCGAGCCCACCCGTCCGGCCCCGCCCACCGGGCGGCGCGAGGCCTGGGCCTCGGGCGCCAGAGCCGCGGTGCCGTTCACCGTGGCGATCTTCGCGTTCGGCATCTCCTTCGGCGTCCTCGCCAAGGGCGCGGGCTTCGGCGCGCTCGGCGCGACCTCGATGTCCGGCCTGGTCTTCGTGGGCTCCTCGCAGTTCGCCGCCGTCTCCGTGATCGCCAACGGCGGCGGCTGGGCGGCAGCGGCCGTCGCGGGCACCCTGCTGAACCTGCGCTACCTGGTCATGGGCTTCGCCATCCTGCCCGCGCTGCGCGGCGGCCGGGCCCGCCGCGCGGTCGAGTCCCAGCTGGTCATCGAGGAGTCCTGGGCCATCGCGAGCGACGCGGACGGGCGTTTCGACCGGATACGCCTGCTCTCCTCGGGCGTGGTGCTCTGGCTCGGCTGGGTCCTGGGCACGCTGCTGGGGGCGATCGGCCCCTTCAAGGCGGTGGACGTCCTCAACTACGGTCTGGACGCCGTCTCGCCGGTCCTGTTCTTCCTTCTGCTCGCGCCCCATCTGGGCACCGCCCGCAAGCGGACGGCCGCCGCCACCGCGGCCGTGTGCGCCGCGGCCCTCACCGCGGCCGGGCTCCCCGACTCGGCCATCGCCGTGGCCTGTCTGACCGCCGTCGTATGGACGGCGAAGTCCCGATGACCCGCTCAGTGACGGGGGCCCGTTGAGCAACGACCCGTGGATCGTCGTCGGCGCCCTGGTGGTGACCACGTTCCTCATCAAGGGCGCCGGTTCGCTGGTGATGGGCGACCGAGAACTGCCCGGCTGGTTCCCCCGGTTCGTGGAGTACCTGACGCCCGCGCTGCTCGCCGTCCTGGTCGTCACCCAGCTCGTGGGCTCGGCGGGCGCGCACGGCATGACCTTCGACGCCCGGCTCGCCGGGTTCGCGGGGGCCCTGGTGGCGTGGCGGCTCAAGGCGCCCGTGCCGCTCGTCGTCCTGGTGGCCGCGGTGATCACCGCGGTGGTACGCGCGATCGGCTGAGGTCGTCGCCCTCGCCCCGCACGGCGGCGGCGACCTCCAGGGCCCGCGCGAGGCCGGGCTCGTGTCCGGCGGCCCGGTGCAGACGCAGGGACCGCTCCACGGCCTGCGCCGCCTTGGTGCGGTGGCCCAGCGCCAGGTGCACCCGGGCGAGTTCGGCCCGCGCCTCGGCCTCGACGAGCCTGAGTCCGGCCTGCCCGGCGGTACTCAGCGCCCGACGGGTGTACGCGAGGGCCTCGCGGTTCTCGCCCAGGTGCCGGTGCGCGGCGGCCAGGCCCACGCAGGCCGCCGCGTCCGCCCGGAGACAGCCCGTCGCCCGGGCCGCCTCCAGGGCGCGGTGGTGGTGGTCCAGGGCGCCGGGCGCGTCGTCCAGGTGCAGCAGTACGGTGCCGATGGTGTTGAGCGCGTCCGGTTCGACCAGCCGGCGGTGCGTGCGGTGGGTGATGCTGAGCGCGTCCATCGCGTACTTGAGCGCGAGCCGGGGATCGCCGCTGTCGCGGCACACCGCCGCGAGGGCGTTGAGCGCGCCCTCCGCCGCGTACGTGGACAGCAGTCTGCCGTGGGCGGCCAGGGCCCGGGTGAGCAGGCGCTGCGCCTCCTCCAGGTCGCCCAGCGCGTGGTGGAGGGCGCCGAGCCCCCACAGGGACAGCATCACGGTGTGCTCGTCGCCCGAAGCCTCGGCGCGCTCCCGGGCCTCGGTGAAGTACGGCCGCGCCGTGTCCAGTTGGCCCCGGTCCAGGCGGACGGAGCCGAGCAGGAACAGCGCCCACGCCTCCCCGGCGGGCTCTCCGCCGTCGCGGTAGAGGGCCAAGGTGTGCTCGGCGTGGCGCAGGGCCTGGTCGAGGGCGCCCAGTTCGCGGTGCGAGGCGGCGAGTCCGAGCACGGCACCGGCCCGCTCCACGGGCAGCCCGGCCCGCGCGAACAGGGAGCCGGCGCGGGCGCTGTGCCGCAGCGCCTCGTCGTGCCGGGCCAGCTCCCACAGGACGTAACACAGGCTCCAGTGCATCACCGCGCGCGCGTGGTCGTCGTGCTCGGCCTCGGCGGCGCGCAGCCCGGTCTCCGCGGCGCGCAGCCAGTCGGTGCGCTGGCCGTGTTCCATCAGATGGCCGTGGGTGGCCAGGGCGGACCTCCAGGCGAAGGGGCGCGGCCCGTGGCCCAGGGCGTGCTGTGCGCAGGCCAGCAGGGCGGCCCGCTCGTCCTCCAGCCAGGAGGACGCGGCGGGCGGGCCGCTGAAGGTCAGGGGCGCGGTGGGGGAGCCGTCCGGCTCGGGAGGGGCGGCGGCGTACCAGGAGTAGAAGGTTCCGTAGAGCAGATGGCCGGCCTGCTCGGCGGTCCCCAGGTACCAGGTGAGCAGCCGGTCGAGGGCCTCCTCGCGTACGGCGGCGGTGTCCTGCGCCCGGGCCCGTTCGCGGGCGAACAGGCGGACCAGGGCGTGCAGATGGAAGCGGCCGGGCCGGTGCGTCTCCAGCAGGCTGCGGGAGACCAGCTGGTCAAGGAGGCGGGCCGTGGCGTTCAGCGGGGCCCCGGCCAGAGCGGCGACGGCCGGCGTGGAGACCTCGGCGCCGGGGGTGAGGGCGAGCAGTCGCAGGAGCTGCTGTTCCGGCGCGGGCAGGGAGCGGTAGGACAGGGCGAGGGCGCTGCGCACGCCGGTGTGCCGCTCCTGGTCGAGCGCGAGGTCGTCCAGGCGGTCGTCGCCGCGCAGGGTGCGCACGACCTCCGCGAGGGGCAGGTGCTGGTCGCCGATGAGGTGGGCCGCGACGATCCGTACGGCCAGCGGCAGGCCGCCGCACAGCCGGACGGCTTCGGCGGCGGCCTCGGGCTCGCCGCGTACGCGGTCGGCGCCGATGACACGGGCGAGCAGCGCGAGCGCCTCCTCGTCGTTGAAGACGGCCACGCTCACCCGGTGGGCGTCGTGGAACGCAGTCAGGCCCCGCAGGTCGTTGCGGCTGGTGACGACGACGAAGCAGGTCGGTGAGCCGGGCAGCAGCGGGCGCACCTGTTCCAGACCGGCCGCGTCGTCGAGCAGGATCAGCATCCGCTTGCCCGCGAGCAGTGAGCGGTACAGGGCGGCCTTCTCGTCGGTGTTCTCCGGCAGGTGCCCGGCGCCGACCCCGAGGGCCCTCAGGAGCTGGCCCAGGGCGTCGTCGGCCGTGGTCGGGGGCTCGTCGGCGTGGCCGCGCAGGTTCGCGTACAGCTGTCCGTCGGGGAAGCGGTCGGCGGCCCGGTGCATCCAGTGCACGGCGAGTGCGGTCTTGCCGACGCCCGCCATACCGGAGAGCGAGGAGATCACCAGTGTCTGTCCCGGGCCCGTGGCGTACTGGGACAGCAGGGCGTCGAGCTCCCGCAGATAGCCGGTGCGGCCGGTGAAACTGCCCACGTCGGGCGGCAGCTGACGGGGGACCGGGAGCGCGGCGGGCGGAGGAGCGGGCTCGGGGACGGGCTCGGCGGCGAGGCCGGGGTCGCCCACGAGGAGGCGCTGGTGGAGCTCCTTGAGCGGGCGGCCCGGCTCGATGCCCACCTCGTCGTCGAGGAGCTGGTAGTAGTCGCGGTAGGAGGCGAGCGCGTCAGCCTGGCGCCCCGAGCGGTACAGCGCCAGCATGAGCTGACAGCGCAGCCGCTCGCGCAGCGGGAACTCGGCCACCAGCGTGGTCAGTTCCGGCACCGACTCCTCGAAGCGGCCGAGCTCGACGAGCGCGTCCAGCCGGTCCTCCCGGGCCACCAGGCGCAGCTCTTCGAGGCGGTCGGCCTCGGCCAGCGCGAAGCTGCGGTCGCTGACGCCTTCGAGCGCGGGCCCGGTCCACAGGGCCAGCGCCCGGTCGAGCAGGGTGACCGCGGCGCGGGCGTCGTCGTCGGCCGCGGCCTTGCGCGCCTGGTCGGTCAGGTGCACGAAGTGCAGGGCGTCGACCTGCTCGTCGGCCACCTGAAGGGTGTAGCTGGTGTTGCTGCGGGCGCCGGCGCTGAGCAGGAGCTCGAAGCCGGAGGTGGCGCGCCGTCCCGGTTCCAGGATGCGCCGCAGATGCATGACGTGGGTACGCAGGGCGCTGACCGCCCCGTCCGGGGCGTCGCCCTCCCACAGGAGTTCGGAGAGCCGTGAGGTGCTGACCGGACGGCCCCGGGCGAGGGCGAGGGCCGCCAGGAGTGCGCGCTGTTGCGGCCCGAGGCCGATGTGACGGCCCTGGACCTCCACACTCACCGGGCCCAGGAGGTGGATGCGCACCGACTCCTTCGGTGCCGGTTCCGCCCCGGGCCCCGAGGTGCGGCTCACGCCATTGCCTCTGCTTTCCCTGCTCCCGCTGCCCGTTCTGCGTACCTCTGTCTCGTCCGGCGCGGGATGCTCAGCCGGGGCCGGTGACGAATCCCCGGATGACCGGGCCGGAGACGGAGAACTCCCACGCGGTGTCGATGTCCCCCCAGATGTCGTTGTGGAAACGCGCCGTCACCGACAGACCGTCGCGCGACTCCCGTACCACCTCCATCCGGGCGTGGGAGGAGAACAGCTCGCGCTCCACCCAGGCGTCGAGATCGCGTTCGGTGCCGACGTCGACCACCGTGGCGTCCTTGGCGAGGACGGTCCACAGGGCCTGCTGGTCCTGGGCGTTGACCGCGTCGACGAAGGCGCGTACGGCCGGGTGGGTGGGCATGCCGGGGGGAGTCATCTCTCGTACCTCTCTGGGTGTTGGGGACGGCGGGCGGACGCTCAGCTGTCGGTCACGGCCCGGTGGAGGGCGTGGGTGTCCTCGAAGAGGTGGTAGCGCGCGATCTGCCCGTCCACGACCGTGACATGGGCGGCGAAGGGGGTCACGAGGGGCTTTCCGGTGGCTTTGACGGTGTCCCGGAGATGGCCGATGATCACCCCCTGTGCACCGTCGACCACGATGTGCGTCACCGTGAACTCCTCGGGCTTCAGGTGCTCGTGGAGCGTGGTGAAGAACTTCATGACCCCTTCTCGGCCGCTCCGTGGCCCCGACCACGGCACGGCCGATGAGCCCGGAGCGTTCCATTCCACCGACTCGGCGAACACCTGCACGGCGCCGTCCAGATCCCGCGCCGAGAGCCGGGCCAGATAGGCGTCGATCGCAGCTCGGGTGGCCTTCGCGGCGCCCTCGTCGGACTGCGTGGACATCTCACCAACTCCTCGTCCGTGCCGTTGCTTGGTCGTGAGGCTCCAGTGTGGTGCGCCTGTGGCAGCGAGGGTAAGTCGCTCGCCGCTTTCCGGCCATGTGCCCACGGTTCGCCGTGCGCGGGGACGGGGATGCCGATCACCGTGGGGCGGCTGAGCCGGAGTGCGCACCGGGCAGGCCGGCGGGCGGACGCGGGCCCGGTGGGCGCGTGCCGCCGGGCAGGTGCTGCTGCGGCCGGGCGTGGCGGAATTGACAGGTCGCGCCGACGCTGCGCAGGCGGCCCTCAAGGCCGAGCGCAGATGACCTGGGCGTAGACGTTCACGGCGTGGTCGCTGACGTGCTGTCCGGAGGCAGGTGCCAGGTACGCCGGGAATCGGTGGTGGGCGGCGAGGAGTTGCCCTCCTCGCCGCCCACCATCCTCCCGCCCGGGGACTCACATCCCCGGAGACCTACAGCGCCGGGTACGCGTTCTTCATGAGCTCCTGGAACTGGGCGGAGAACCATTGGCCGGAGAGCGGGGCGTTCGCCAGTGCGCCCGAGAGGTGGTTGCCGTTGCGGGGGTTGCCCGTGTACGTCGGGTCACACATCCGGTCGAAGCCCTTGCCCTCGTTGTTGGGGATCGCTGTGCTGGAGCCGTCGGACTCGCCCGGCGGCTTCATCCACACGTACGCGTCGATCCCGGCGGCCGGGGCGGCCTTCGGACGCTCGCCCAGACCCGCGCCCGACTGGTTGCACCAGTTGCCGACGTGGATGCGGCGGTCGTAGCGTCCGCCTTCCACATAGGTGTCGACATCGGTCTTCGGGCCGGGGCCGGTGGGCCTGGCGGTGCCGCCCCACCCGTTGCGCGAGGTGTCGATCAGCATGCCGATCCCGGGGGAGAAGCCGACCGAGACCAGCTTGGCGCGGAACGCCTGGGCGTAGGAGAGCTCGTCCACGTACCGGTTCCAGTCCACCCACTTGGACTGGCGGACCGAGACGCCGTTGACGGAGTCGTCGATGGTGTAGTTGTTCTCCTTCAGGGCGCTGTAGTTGGCCGTGTTGGCGATGAATCCGTGCACATCGGCGGGTGTGGCTCCCTCGGCCGTGGCCGCCAGCTTGAACTCGTCGGCGGCGGCACCGAAGTTGTCGTCCCAGCCGATCCAGCCGTGGTGTCCGGCGTCGACGTAGTTGTACACGTTGGGAATGGCGCCCAGCTTGTGCAGCGCGTATCCGACGCCCTTGACGTAGTTGCCGTTGGCCAGCATGGTGTCGCACTGCGGGGTCGCCGTGGCGCGGCCTCCGGTGTTGGTCACGAGGTTGGGCAGCGAGTCGATCTCGACGGCGGTGACGATCCGCAGACCGGCGTACTTGGCGTCGGAGAGGATCGCGGCGATCGGGTCGATGAACTGGGTCTTGTACTTGTCGATCTCGGTGGGGCCGAGTTCCCCGTTGGACGCGAGCGCGGAGCAGTCGCGGCCCGGCAGGTCGTAGACGACCAGCTGGACCACCATCTCGCCGCTGCCCTTCTGCTTGAGGGCCTCGTCGAGGTGGGCGCGCAGACCCATGCTTCCGTTCGTCCCGGCGATGGCGGCGATCCGGTCGAGCCAGATCCCGGTGGGCTGGTTGGAGACACGGGTGCCGCCGGGCTCGGCGGCCGCCTTCGCGGACCACTCCGGGTTCACATACACCTTGGCCCCGGCGTACGGGTTGTCCACGCGGTTGCCGGCCGGGGGAGTGGTGGGCGGCGTCGTCGGCGGGGTGGTCGGTGGGTCGGTGGGGACGTCGCCGCCGTTGCAGGCCACCCCGTTGAGGGTGAACGAGGTGGGCAGGGCGTTGGTGCCGCTGTAGGAGGCGTTGAAGCCGAAGTTGGCCGAGCCACCGGTCGCCAGCGTGCCGTTGTAGCTCTCGTTGGCGGCGGTCACCGCCGTTCCGGACTGGGACACCTTCGCGTTCCAGCCCTGGGTGACCTGCTGGTTCCCGGCGTAGCTCCACTTCACGTTCCAACTGCTCACGGCGGCGCCGTTGTTGGTGACGGTGACGGAGGTGGTGAAGCCGGTGGACCACTGGTTCTGGACCTGATAGGCGACGGTGCAGGCGGACGCCGCCGACGCGGTGCCCGCGGCACCGACGATGCCGGCGGTGCCGGTCGCGGCTCCGGCGAGTACACCGGCGGCGAGCAGCGCCGTTCGCTTTCTGGAGGGTCGGACGGGTATGCGGCTCATGGTGTGGACCGTGTCCTTTCGGTCGATGGAGCGAGTCGGTCGGTGGAGCGAGTCGGACGATGGAGTGGGTCAGTCGACGGCGTGGGTCAGTTGATGGAGCGCAGGTGGTCGCGCAGGCCGCTGCCGTACGCGGTGGGGGTGCCGTCGTAACTCGTGATCAGGGAGGGGCCCGATGAGCAGTCCCAGGTGTTCCAGGTCCAGCCCAGATAGGAGATCCCCCGGTCGTCGAACCACTTCATGGCGCGGTCGACGAAGGAGTGCGCGCAGGTGTTCTCGCCCAGCTCGCCCGCGACCAGCGGCACCTGGGCGGCGACGGGTGCGAGGGTGGAGTCCCAGCACGACTCGCTCGCACAGCTGTTGAAGTTGTAGCCGTGGTAGGCGGCGGCCAGGTTGCCCGCCGGGTCGGCGGGAGCGCGGGCCGGCCACTGGCTGAGGTCGTTGGCGTAGGCGATGCCGCCGGCCAGTACGAGGTTGCGGGCGCCCGCTCCCCGTACGGCGTCCAGGAGATCCTGCATCCCGGCGACCTCGTAGCCGATGCCGGGGCAGCTTCCGCCATCCCGCCAGCAGCTCCACGCCTGGTCGGCGGTGGAGGTGGCCCGGTCCGGATACGGCTCGTTGAACAGGTCGAAGACGACGGCCGGGTCGCTCTTGAAGGCGGTGGCCACCGAGGACCAGAACGCGGGTGCGTACTGGGCGTCGGGCATCGGTTTCTGGCAGCTCGCGTGGACGTCGGAGCAGCCTGCCGAGTTGCCGGTGTACTGCCCGTACGACCAGTGGAGTTCGACGATCGGGGTCATGCCGTGGGCCTCGACGCGGTGGACGAGGTCCTGGACGGCGGCGATGTAACGGGCGCCCGCGTAGGCGGGGTTGATGTTGGCGAGGCCCAGCCAGCACTCCTCGTTGAGCGGGATGCGCACGGCGCCCGCGTGCCAGGAGGCGATGGCGGCCACCGAGGCGTCGTCGACCGGGCCGTCGAAGATGCCGTGCCCCTGGACACACATGAACTCGCCGCCGGACCGGTTGACGCCGAGCAGCCTGCGGGTGGCGCCGCCCGCGTCGACCAGTTTGTTCCCGGAGACGTGGAGCACGGGCGCGCCGGTGCCGGGGGTCGGTGAGGGTGAGGGGGAGGTGGGGGTGGGTGTCGGCGTGGGGTCGCCGCCGCCCGTGGTGGCGCACGGCTCGCCGTTGAGGGTGAACGCGCGGGGCGGCGTATTGGCGCCGGTGAGGGAGGCGAGGAAGCCGACGGTGGTGCTCGCGCCATGGGCGAGCGAACCGTTCCAGCTCTCGTTGGCCACGGTGACGGTGCTGTCGGACTGGGACCACTTGGCGTTCCAGCCCTGGGTCATCTTCTGGTTGCCGGTGAAAGCGAAGCCCAGGCTCCAACTGGACAGCGCGGACGCGTTGTTGGTGAGCGTGACGGAACCCTGGAAGCCGCCGCTCCACTCGTTCGTGACGGTGTACGTCACCGAGCAGGACGGCTCGGCTGCGGATGCCGTGACGCGAGGGACGACCACGGCGCTCGCGAGCACGAGTGCCGCCGCGGCGAAGGGTACGGCCAAGTGCGGGGGGTGTCGCATGAGCGGATCCTTCACGGCCGGGACGCCGGCAGATGTCCGGCGTCCGACGGATGGAAGCGCTCCCACTGGTGGGGCATCACGGTAGGGGCTCGGGGGGTGCATGGCAAGGGAGATGGACTCTTTACGTTGCGGTCATGCGCCGGTAGCTTCCGCACCGCAATAACTTGCTGGAAACGTCGGTCAGTTCTTGTGTGGACGCATACCTCGCTGCGCATCCCCCTTCGTCGCGGAAGCCCCCACACGGGAGCCGCGCATGAGACGCGCACCCCGGCGTATACGAAATCCACGCGCACGGCGCCCTTTCGCGGCTTTCGTGACCGCGCTCGGGCTACTCCACCAATGACGCGACGTACGACGTGGTCTATGTCGACAGCCACGCCTACGGGCCCGACACATCCAGCACCCGCTATGCGGGCTGCACCGACGCGCACCCTGAGCGTCGCCGCCCCCGGCAAGGGCAACCTCCGGGTGTACGTCCTGAACGGCCCGGGCCGGATCGGGTCCGCCGGACCGTACCGCAAGTAGTCGGCAGGACCCCCGGTCGGTTCGCCGCGCTCGGGGGCGGGGCCCACGGGCCCCCAACTGCCCTAGAACAGCGAACGAGTTGGCCTCCGAGGAGGCCGATTGACTTCGACTCCTCAAACATCTTGACCCCGGGCCCGTCCAACTCCATGCTGGGAGCGCTCCCACTGGTTCAAGACTTGTGCATTGCCCCCCACTCACCCTCCGAGCCCGGCGCGGAGGATCGCGCATGCCGCCAGGAAGAGGAAGGAGGAACCCCCGGCGTCCGAAACTGTTCGCATGATGTCGTTCCGGACCATCACCGTCAGGTTCCGTCCTTAGCCAGAATGGGCGCATCAGCACATCGGGATGCGGGGGAACCATGAGTACAGCAGGTGCGGTCGTCGTCTACGGCGCGACCGGTCACACAGGTCGTTTCGTCGTCGCCGAACTGCGTAGGCGCGGCCTCGCGACGATCGCCTCCGGCCGCAGCGCCGCCCAGTTGGAGGCGCTGGCCGCAGAGTGGGCGGATGTGGAGGTGAGGCCGGCCACCGTGGACGACGCGGGCTCGCTGGACCGGGCCCTCGCGGGCGCGGCGGCGGTCATCAACTGCGCCGGACCGTTCGCGCTGACCGGCGGCCCCGTCGCCGAGGCGGCCCTGCGTGCGGGCATCCCGTACGTCGACGTCGCGGCGGAGATCGAAGCGAACGTGTCGATGTTCGCCGACCACGCGGAGGCGGCCCGCAAGGCCGAGGTCCCCGTGGTTCCGGCAATGGCGTTCTACGGGGGTCTGGGCGACCTGTTGGTGACGGCGGCGATGGGGGAGTGGGCCGCCGCCGACGAGGTACACGTCGCGTACGGGCTGAGCAGCTGGCACCCCACGGCGGGTACCCGGGTGGCGGGCGAGGTGTCCCACGAGCGCCGTGGCGGCCGTCGGGTGCGATTCGCCGACGGCGCGCTGCGCTACCACGACGACCAGCCGTGGGAGCAGGACTGGCTCTTTCCGGAGCCGCTGGGCCGGCGAGCGGTGATCGCCGAGTTCACCATGGCCGATGTCGTGACCGTGCCCAGCCATGTGGACGTGCGTGAAGTGCGCACCTACATGGCCGTGGAAGCGGCGCGAGACCTGGCCGAGGAGACCACGCCGGAGCCGGAGTCGGTCGACGCACTGGGGCGGTCGGACCAGACGTTCGTCGTCGACGTCGTGGTCCGTGCGGGCGGCGTCGAGCGCCGCGCCACGGCCCGTGGCCGGGACATCTACGCGGTGACCGCACCCCTGGCAGTGGAGGCCGTCCAGCGCATCCTGGCCGGGCAGTCGAGGACGACGGGCGTGGCCTCGGCCGGAGCGATGTTCGACGCGGCGGACTTCCTGCGGGCGCTGGCCCCGTACGTGTCGGTGGAGCTTCCGAGCTGACCGGCACCACCGGGCAGGTTACCGGGGGGTAGCGCGGGAAGATCCTTGGGTCGATACTTCGGCGGGCAGGGCAACTTGACCATGGAGGGGTATCGATGAAGACGAACACGAAGCTGAGCAGGATGCTCAGCGCCGCGTTACGGGGGCCGCGACGCGCCATCGTGCCTGCGGTCGTACTGGCCGCAGCCGCAGGAGTGTTGGCCCCCGTCCCTGCCTATGCGGCACCCGCCTGTGATGCCAAACGGTCGGCGGCGCCGGTCCAGGTGGCGCACATTCCCGACTGGGTCGAGTCGATCGCCGTCGACAAGCGGGGCCGGATGTTCGCCACCGCGTACTTCACGGGCCGGGTCTACCGCATCGACGCGCCGGGAAGCACCCCCGTGCCCCTCACCGGGAGCATCGGCGCCAACGGTGGCATCGTCGTCCGTGAGGACGGCCGTCTCCTCGTCGGCACCGGCAACGACGCCCTCCACTCGCTCACCGGAGACGCCCTTCCGCTGTCGAGACTCCTTCTGGTGGATCCGGAATCCGGCCAGGTCAGCACGTACGCCTCGGGCCTCGGCGGCATCGACGGCGTCGCCCTGGCGCCCGACGGCACCGTGTACACCACGACTGTGGGCGGCCGCAGCATCGGCCGCGTCACGCCGGACGGCCGCGTCGACCCGGCCTGGGCCCAGGTGCAGCAGCCCAACGGGATCGCCGTCTCCCCCGACGGAAGGCAGATCTACGTCATCCAGACCACCGTCGCGCCCGGGCTCTACCGGATCCCGGTCGACGACCCGGCGCACCCCCGGCGCTGGATCTCCGCAGCGCCGTCCGACGCCCTCGCCCTCCCCGACGGGCTCACCCTCGACGGCCGGGGACGCCCGCTGATCGCCACCCACACGGCAGGGCAGATCTGGCGGGTCGAGGGAGACGGCCTCTGCACCGTGGAGTCGGGCATGTACCTCTCCACCCAGATCACCTACGGGCACGGCGACCGCGGATTCTCGGCGGGCAAGCTCTACCGGTCGGGCGTCAACGGGAAGATCTACGAAGTTCCCGCCGGAGCCGAGTCGGATCGGCCGGTCGGGGCCTCGGCGATGCGGTAACCCACCCCCGGCGTCGTCGTGATGACCGGCGGACCGCCCAGCTTGCGGCGCAACCGGCCGATGGTGACGGTCACCGTATTGGTGAACGGGTCGGCGTTCTCGTCCCAGACCTGCTCCAGGAGGTCCTCGGTGCTCAGAAAGCCCGGACTCGCGCGCAGCAGCGACTCCAGGACGGCGAACTCCTTGACGGACAGCTCCAGCGGACGGCCCTCACGAAGGGCCGTACGGCGTACCGGGTCGAGTTCGAGGCCGGCGGCGTGCAGCGTGCGCGCCCGCGCGGTGGGTCTGCGGCGGGCCAGGGACCGGATGCGCAGGGTCAGTTCGGGGAAGTGGAAGGGTTTGGCGAGGTAGTCGTCGGCGCCGAGGGTGAGGCCGCTGACCCGGTCGCCGGGCGCCCCGGCCGCGGTCAGCATCAGCACCATCGCGCGACCGTCCCGCGCGGTGATCATCTGGCAGAGAGCGTCGCCGTGGATGCCGGGCAGATCCCGGTCGAGGACCACCACGTCGTACGCGTTCAGGTCGAGCTTGGCGGCGGCCTCCAGACCGTCGTATGCGAGGTCGACGGCCATGCCCTGGTCCCGCAGCCCCTCGGCGACGACATCGGCGAGCGACCGCGCGTCCTCCACGACCAGCACCCTCACGGCGCCACCTCCGCGCACCCGGCCGCCGACGGCAGCGCCGCTTCCACCCGGAGGCCGCCCTCCGGCCGGGCCCGGAGCACGAGGCGGCCCCCGTGGGCCTCCGCGATGGCCGCGACGATCGACAGGCCCAGGCCGGAACCCTTCTCCGAACCGGTACGGTCCGCGCCGAGCCGCTCGAACGGCTGGGCCAACCGGTCCACTTGGTCCTGGTCGAGGACGCGCCCACCCGTCTCGACGACGAGGCGCGCCTCGGCGCCGTCGTGATCGGTGGAGACCCGGATCCAGTCGCCCTCCTCGTTGTGCACGATCGCGTTGTCGACGACGTTCTCCACCATCCGCGAGAGCAGCGCCCGGCTGCCCCGCGTCCAGGCGTCCGCCCCCACCTCGACGTCGACGGTCAAGGACTTGGCCGCGATGTCGGCGGCCCGGGCGGTCAGCGCCTCCACCGCCAGCTCGTCGAGGTGCACGGACGCCCGGTCGACGAAGGCGCCGTGCTGCGCCCGGGCGAGGACGAGGAAGCCGTCCAACAGGTGGTCCACCCGGTCGAGTTCGGTGCGCAGACGCCCGGCGAGCGCGACGGTCTGCGCCGCGGGATGCGGTTTGGCGACGGCCACGTCCAGCGACGCCCGTATCGTCGCCAGCGGCGTACGCAGCTCGTGCGAGGCGTTGCCGACGAACCGGCGCTGCGCGGCGAACGAGGCCTCCAGACGTGCCAGCAGACTATCGACCGTGTCGGCGAGCTCCTTGACCTCGTCGGCGGGCCCGGCCACGGCGAGCCGCTGATGGAGGTTCTCCGCGGAGATCCGCCGCGTCGCCGCGGTGATCAGCCGCAGCGGGCGCAGAACGCGGCCCGCGAGGGCCCGGCCGAGCAGCAGCGAGACGCCCGCCATCACCACCAGCGCGATCAGTGAACCGACCAGCAACTGGCGGGACTGCTGCGCGTGTACGTCCACGAGTTGCCTCTCCAGATCGCGGATGTGCTGCTCGGCGCCGCCTGGATCGGGCGGGCGTTGTTCGGGAGCGACACCGGTCACGTCGCCACCGGAGGCTACGTAGGCCAGGGCGAGCAGCCCGATCCCGGACGCCAGGAAGACCGCGGCGTACAACAGGGTGAAGCGCAGTCCGACGGTCCCGCTCCGCAGCTTGCCCATGGTTCCTCTCCCCGCCCAGGTCCCGACCGGCTCCAGGATGCCTCGCCGCACCTAACAGCGACATGACAGCGCCGGTTCGGACCGCGTTATGGCCCGGTCCGTAGAAACGGTCCATGCTCACCACCAACGAACTGCTCCGGCAGGAGTGGACCAGGTTCCGGCGTCCGGGCCGGCTGATCGCGATGGCGGCCGCGGCACTGACCGTCCTCGTCCTCGGCCTGCTCTACGCGAACGGCAACCACGCGTCCTGCGACGGCCCGTGCCCGACCGACCCGAGGGGGCCGGACGGCTCCCTCGTCAGCGACCAGTTCTCCTTCCTGCACCGGGACTTGGGCCAGAACGGCAGCATCACGGTCCGGCTGACGTCCATGACCGGCACGATCACCTATCCGCCGCCGAACCACGATGCGATCGTCCCCGGCCTCGTACCGTGGGCGAAGGCCGGGATCATCGTCAAGGACGGTGTCCGCCAGGGGTCCTCCTACGCGGCGCTGATGCTCACCGGCGGCCACGGGGTGCGGATGCAGTACGACTACACCCATGACATCGCGGGCAGCGCCGGCGGGGTGTCGGCGCGGTCGCCGCGGTGGCTGCGGCTGACGCGGTCGGGCGACACCCTTACCGGTGACGAGTCCGTCGACGGCAGTCAGTGGGCGAAGGTCGGGGTGGCGAAGCTGTCCGGCCTGCCCCGGACCGTTCAGGTCGGCCTGTTCGCGACCTCGCCGGGGGACCTGACACTGCGGCGCGTCGGCCTCGGCGGAGCCACCGAAGAGACGCGCTTCACGCAGGCCGGCGGCACTTTCGACCACGTCGGCGTGGAGGGCGCGGTTTCCACCGGGGGTTGGCGAAGCGACCTGGTCGGCGAGATGAACCACACGGACTGGGAGAAGTACCACAAGGCGTCCGGGGCGGTCGAGGCGAACGGCACGGTCACCGTGACCGGCGCCGGTGACATCGGCCCGATGGGAACGGACGGCGGCCGCCCCGCCGAGCGCACCCTCATCGGCCTGACACCGGCCCTGCTCATCCTGCTTGTCGTAGCGGTGCGGTTCGTCACCGCCGAGCACCGCCGCGGAGCCACGGGTGGGGCGCCGCTCACTCGACAGGCGTTGGCGGCGAAGGCGATAGTGGCCGGAGCCGCCACATTCGTGACCGGTCTCCTCTCCGTGGGCACCGTGCTCCCGGCCGGACTGGCGATCCTGAGGTCGAACGGGATCCCCGTCATCGAGCCGTCCGCGCTCACGGAAGTACGGGTAGTGGTCGGCCTCGCCGCAGTCCTCGCCCTCACGGCCGTGCTCGCCCTCGCTCTGGCAGCGGTACTGCGCCGCACCTGGCCGGCGATCCTCCTGGCGATCACGACGCTCGCGCTCCCATACGCTGTGACGGCCGTCCCCCTCCTTCCCGACACCCTGTCCCGCCGGCTCCTGCGCACCACCCCCGCGGCAGGCTTCGCCACCCAGCAGACCCTTACCGAATACCCCCAGGTCATCGCGCACTACGCACCGTCCGCCGGATACTTCCCGCTGCCGTGGTGGGCGGGGACGGGTGTGCTGTGTATGTATGTGGTGGTGGTGCTGGGAGTGGCTCTTCGGCGGGTGCCGGGAACGGGTGAGGGGGAGGGGCGAGCGAGAGGAGCATGCCGGACATCACTGTTGTAGAGGCGTGTACGGATGAGGAGCCGGGGCAATGGGAAACGTGTCTTGACCGTATCGAGTCTTGACCGTATCGAGTGGAGGGCTCCCTCATGTTGATGGCTCACCCGGCAGTGCTGCGTGATCTGCTCGCCGAATATGACGCGCTGTGCGCGCTGAACGCCGCCGAAGGGGGCGAGGCCACCCGTCGGCGGCTCGCGGACGTCTCCTACACCCTGTGTGTGTCGACGGGGACGCGCGACGTCGACGCGGCCGTGATCGCCGCACGTCACCGGCTGCCCGGTGCCCGTACCTTCGACGACTCCGTGCTGAGCGCGTGAACGGGGGCGCGGAAGGAAACGGCATGGAGCACATGAGTAACCGTGGTGTGCCCGGTGGGCGGGAGGCGGAGGGTACGGGCGAGGAGGTGGCGCGGTTGCGCGAGGAGGTCCGCAATCTGCGGGCCCAAGTACGCAGCCGCCCCCTGATCTCGCACGCCCAGGGCATCTTGCAGGAGCGCTACAGATTGCCCGACGCCGACAGCGCCTTCGCACTGCTGCGCCAGTCCTCGCAACGCTTCAACGTGAAGCTGCGCCTCCTGGCCGAAGCGGTTGTCCGCACCCAGAGACCCGACGGCCCCAGGGAGTTGTGGTTCCCGGGACGGGTGCGCCGGAAGCCGCCCGTGCTGGACGCGCTCGGTGTGGACGACCCGGGCCATGTCAACCGGGGCGCGGTGCTCAGTGCGGTCCTGTCGCAGAGCCTGGCCATCACGGGCACGGACATGGGCAACGTACAGATCACCGACCGGGCCGCCCGCGGGCTGCGCATCGAACACCACACCGGCCTCAGCGAGCACTTCGTCGAGTTCTTCGCCTTCGTCGGCGAGGACGGTACGTCATGTGCGAAGGCCGCCAGAGACGTGGCGTTGACCACCGTGCACGATGTCGCCACCGACGAGGTGTTCACCGACGAGGCGCGTCACACCATCCTCGCGGCGGGCAGCCGCGCATGCCACAGCGTTCCGTTGGTCGGTGCGTCAGGTGAGTGCCTGGGAATGGTCTCCGTGCACCTCGAACGCCCCACGAAGGCCTTGCACCCGGCCCAGGCGAAGGCCCTCGCCGCCACCGGCCGGCAGGTCGGACGCTGGCTCGCCTGGCACGACCACACGGTTGTCGTCGATGCGTTGGAGTATCTGCACGCCCAGGGCCGGTCGGGAGACGCGGGTACGGATACGGGTACGCGTACGGATTCGTGATCGGCTCTATGCTGCGACGATGATCAAGCCGATTGAACTCGTGATATTCGACTGCGACGGTGTGCTGGTCGACAGCGAACGCATCGCCGTACGTGTGCAGGTCGCCTTGGGCGCGGAGCTGGGGTGGCCGCTCACCGAGGATGAGGTGATCGACCGTTTCATCGGGCGTTCCAACGCCTCCATCGGCGAGCAGATCGCCGCCCGGCTGGGCGACGAGGCGGCTGTCATCTGGTGGGAGCGGTTCGAGCAGCTCCACCGTGAGGCTGTGGACGCGGGGCTGCTGCCCGTCGACGGGCTGCCGGAGGCACTCGACGCGATCACCCTGCCGACGTGCGTCGCCTCCAGCGGCTCCCACGACAAGATGCGCCACACCCTCGGCCACACCGGCCTGTACGAACACTTCGAGGGCCGTATCCACAGTGCCACCGAAGTCGCCCGCGGCAAGCCGGCACCGGACCTGTTCCTGTACGCCGCCCGGCAGATGGGTGTCGACCCGGCGGCGTGTGTGGTGGTCGAGGACAGCCGTCCCGGCGTCGAGGCGGCCCGCGCAGCCGGCATGCGCGCCTTCGGTTATGCCGGGGGGCTGACTCCGGCCGAGCGGCTCGAAGGCCCGGACACCGTCGTCTTCCACGACATGCGCAAACTGCCCTCCCTCCTCGCCGGACAGTGACGGGCTCCGGGCCGGAACGAGCTCAACTCCCGTACGTCCGCAGGGAGGACGCGAGCCGCGGCTGACCATCGAAGGCACTGGTGAGAAACCTGCGCCAAGTGGCCCCGAGCCGGTGAAAGTAGATCTGCTCCCGTTCCGGAGTGGTCAGGAAGCGGCTGCCCCGCTCATCGCCGTGCAGCCGATCAGTGGGAGCTTTCTGTGCCTGTACCACCTGTGTCGTCCCGCATGCCCGGAAGCGGCTCACCGCCGGGACGGGGGGAGGCGCTTCTGCTGGTCGACGACCACGAGGACAACCTGTTCGCCCTGGAACACGCCCTCACCCCGCTCGGCCGCCCGATCCTGCGGGCCACCAGCGGCGAGCAGGCCCTCAAGACGGTGTTGCGCGAGCCCGTCGCCACAGTGGTGATGGAGGTGGTGATGCCGCACATCGACGGTCTGCAGACCTTGGGCTACCTCCACCGCCTGGACCAGACCCGCGACCTGCCCGTCCTCCTGGTCACCGGCACCAGCCGCGACAACCAGCTCGCCCGGCTCGCGTACAAACTCGGCGCCGCGGGGCTCCCCCTCGAACCCCTTGACCCGTGGGCCCTGTGCTGCCACGTCCGTACCCTCGCCGACCTGTACACCCGCACCCCAGCTGACGTTTCGTCAGCCTAGGACGAACGGCAGTTTCGCGGCCAGTTCGCCGAGTCCGGTCTTCTCCGCCTCCGTCGGTGCCCGGCGGCCGGTGCCGACCAGGAGTGCGTCCTTGTCCGTGAACGACGCGGGGAACGCGGCGCCGGCGATCTCCTCCAGCGTCGCACGGGAGTGGGCCAGTCCCCGGACGGGCGGTTCGGCGGCGTCCGGGAGGTGCGCGATCAGGTCGAGGTGGTGCAGCGTCCATTCCAGCACGTACGCGGAGAGGTAGTCGCCCACGGTGAGCACCACGTCGCGGGTGCCCACCCGGGCGCCGGGGTCCGCGAGTTCGGCCGCGCGTCCGGCGGCGGAGCCGACGTCGTCGAGGTGGAACTTGAGCAGGTGCGGTTCCTCGTACGCGGCGGCCAGGCGCACAGTCAGCGCGTCGAGCGGGTCCTCGCCGGTCGGTGGCCGGTCCTCGACGTTCCAGTAGGTCACCGCGTTGACGGTCGGTTCCGTATCGGCGGGGGTGACGAGGGTGATCAGGACATCCTGCGCGTCGATGACCAGGTGGCACACCAGGTCCCGCACGAGCCAGCCGGTGCAGCCGGACGGCTGCTCGAAGTCCTTGTCCGGGAGTTCGGCGACCGCCGTGCGCAACGCCGTCCACGAGTGTGAGAAGAGATCCACCTGAGCAAGGTAGTGCGGGGCCGGGATGGCGAACAAGCCCATTCCGGCGGTGCGGTGACCCCGTCCCGACCGAGCGGGGGAGAATCGCGTCATGAGGATGATCGGTTTGGCGGGGAGACGTGCCGGAGTGCTGCCAGTGGCGGTGCTGGCCGTGCTGGTGGCGGGGTGCGGTACGGAGCGGGCGGGGGGCAGCGCCGGTGCGGACCGGCCCTCGCGGACCCCGGTGGCGACGCCGAGCGGGCCGGTGGATCTCCCGTGCCCGGGTGGGAGCCCCACGTCGGCGCCACCCACGACCCCGGCCACCACGGGCCCGGCCGTGCCGCCCACCGACCACTACGCCGAGAACCACGGGTTCATGGTTCCCTTCCCGCTGCACGGGCGGCAGCGCTGCGAGGGGCTCTCGGCCGTCGGACGCGTCGAGAAGGCGCTCGAACCGCTGCGCAAGCGCGGTGACTTCGCCCCCGAGAGCACCAGCGGCGCGCTCACCCGCCTCGGCTACTCGGCCGGGCAGGTGCGGTCGTACCAGAACGGATCCACCGGCGTGGGCTTCCTCATCGACGCGTTCCCGTTGTGCGTGGAAGGCACGATGAACCGCGACTCCACCAAGGCGGACGCCTTCGGCGGCTACCCCGACCACACCGGCTGCGACCGTCCCAGCGGGGGCCACTGACCGGACCGGCGCGCAGGTGTCTCCCCTGCTCGGTTCAGGACTGGCCGCGCGGCATCGACCCGCACCAGAGGTACGCGGCAGCTTGCGGGGCCGCTGGTCAGCCGTCTCCGTCGCCTTCGTCGGAACGTATACGCAGGCTGCTGTAGAGCAGTTCGGCGCGGCGGGCCTCGTCCTGGGCGAGCAGGCCCAGGAGATCGGCGACAGTGAGGCCCGCCTCGGCCTCGGCCGGGTGGCGCAGGACCTTGCCCGGCTCGATACGGTAGGTGTTGCCGCGCCCCGCACGGGTGTGGGAGAGGAATCCGGCTTGTTCCAGATCGGAAATGATCTTCTGGACGGCGCGTTCCGTGAGTCTGCAGTGCGCGGCGATGTCGCGGATCCGTGCGTTCTGGTTGTCGGCGATCACGGCGAGAACGCGCGCGTGGCTGGTGATGAACGTCCATCCTGTGTGCGGTTCCGGCACTCCATCCATGGTCAGATCGTACGCCCTCAGCTTCGTGTATAGAAACAGGCGAATCTGACTTCATGTATCTCTTGACGTGTCTCCCGTTCGCGGGCGACTCTGGGCGCGGAGGATGGACCCAGACATCCGGAGCACATCGGGAGATGGCCATGACGCAGCCGTCATACTCTGCAGAGCCCGTCGATACGGGCCCAGAGGCGGATCCGGGACTTGAACTCGGGCAGCTGCGGCGGGCGATGGAGAGCCGGGGGACCATCGACCTGGCCCGCGGCATTCTCATGGCCGTCTTCGCCATCAGTGCGGAGGACGCCTGGAGCGTACTGGTCATGACGTCCCAGAACACCAACACCAAACTGAACCGCGTGGCCCGGCAAGTGGTCGACTCGGCCGGAGGCGACCCCTTGCCGAAGGGGGTCAAGAAGCAGCTGTCGGCAGCCGTCGCCAAGCTCGCCACGGCGGGCGGTGCGGCAGCGGCGGCGCCGCCCCAGGACATGGCGGACGTCGGAGGCGACGGCAGGGCTCATCGATGACCGGGATCTCGGCGGCCGTGAACTCGTACGCGACTTGAGGTTTTCTTCGCCGCGTGTGAGGTAGTTCGGTAGGGCGTTTTCTTCGTACGAAGGACGTAGGCGCCGGACAGGTTGGGACCATCAGCCCCCGGCGCCGCCTACGTCGAAGCCGCTGTGGCCCGTGAGCGGCGGCGGTACGGGTGGCAGGTGGGGCGAGCGGTCACTCTCGGGTCGGCAGCTCCTCGCCGCATCGAGCGCAGTAGCGCGCGTCCGCTTCTCCTGCCATCCGCCCGCATGCCGGGCAGACGCGGTCCAGCGAGCAGGGCGCCTCGCCGCCTTCGTCGCGGCCGGCGGTACGGAAGCCGATCCGCAGCCCGGGGCGTCGCTGATGGACGGAGAGGTACGCGAGGCCGTTCGGCCCCGCGAGGAGCGCCCTGCGTGCCGTTCTCGGCAGCCATGCCACGGCCCCCGGCTCCAGGGTCTGCCGCTCCACCCCGTTGTCGAGGTGGCCGTCCCCTTCGACGACGAACAACAGCACGTCCAGTTCGGATTCGACGTGCTCGGCCACGGTCGCGTCCGGAGACAGCCGCACCAAGTTGGCGTCGAGTTGTCGCCCCTGTTCCGCCAGCCGCCACAGCGCGCCCCCTTGCCCCTCCTCGGCCGCGGCGACGGCCTCATGGAGGGCTACCAGCACTCGGGACGTCTCGACTGGGGCGTGCAACGGTGTCTCCTGACGGCGCTGGCGGACGCTGACGGCCTGAACGAGGCACCGTACCGGATCAGGAGGGCCGTTGGGCCCTGGACTCCGCGTGGTGGAGGTGGAGGTTCCGTTACCTGCTCGGGCGGCTTGCGGCCGCCCGGCCGCTCTGCCGTGGGCCCGCCCTACCCTCCCACCAGACCCACCACGAGGCGCTTCAGCTGTTCCCGTGGGTCGGGTGTGCCCGGCCAGCTGGTCAGCAGGAGGTGGTGGGCGGCGCCCACCACGGCCAGGGCCGTGCTGTCCGGGTCGACGGTGTGCGCCACGCGGCCGAGCCGGCTTTCGGCGACCAGGTACTCCGCGATGGCCTGCTGGATCGCGGCGAAACCGGGTGCCCCCGCCTCCAGCGCCTCTCGGATGCGCAGGGCGGCCGCCGGGCGCGTCATGGCCAGGCCCGCGACGGCCGGGCCGCCCGAGTCGAGCAGCCCGAGGGCGACGGCCCGCAGGTTCCCCGCCACCGAGCCGTGCCCGACGAGCCCCGAGAGCGCCTCGGCCTTCGTGGCCGTGCGGGCGAACCGGTCGAGGCAGAGCTCCGCGACGAACTCGTCGAGGCCCGCGAAGTGCGCGTGCAGCAGCCCCTTGGCGCACCCCGCCTCGGTGGTGACGGCACGGCTGGTGAGCGCGCCGGGCCCGCCGCTTTCGAGGACCCGCTCGGCGGCCGTGAAGAGCCGCTCCCGTACGTCTGGCGTCGCCACTCCGCGCGGTGACATGGGCGTTCTCCCGTACTGGTGCCGTCTGCTGCCGTGGTTACCGGGTGTGTTCCCCGCCCTGCGGATCCTAGCGGGGGTTGCCAGTATGGGCGTGCGCCCATACTGTTTGGGCGCACGCCCATTCTCTGTCGCACCACAGGAGGCACCCGTGCTCGACGTCGTCAACACCGAACAGGCGCAGGCCTGGAACGGGCCCGAAGGCACCCACTGGGCCCGCAACCAGGACCGCTGGAACGCCGTGAACGAAGGCTTCAACGAGCCGCTGCTCGACGCCGCCGCCCTCACCGAGGAGTGCCGGGTCCTCGACATCGGCTGCGGCTCCGGCCAGACCACGCGGCTCGCCGCGCTCAGGGCGCCCCGTGGGCACGCGCTCGGACTCGACCTCTCCGGCCCGATGCTGGCCGAGGCCCGCGCCCGGGCGGAGCGCGACGGCTTGCCCCACCTCGCTTACGAACAGGGCGACGCCCAGATCCACCCCTTCGAGCCGGCCGCCTACGACTCGGCGCTCAGCCGCTACGGGGTGATGTTCTTCGCCGACCCCGTCGCCGCCTTCGGCAACATCGGGCGGGCGCTGCGGCCCGGCGGGCGGCTGGCGTTCGTCTGTCCGGCCGCTGCCACGGGCAACGGCTGGGTCGAGGCGCTCTCGGCCCTGAACGGCCTGCTGCCGCTCGGTGATCTGACACGGCCGGGGCTGCCCGGAATGTTCTCGCTGGCCGACCCGGCCCGTATCCGCGAAGTCCTCACGGCGGCCGGGTTCACCGCCGTCACGGTCACTGAGGCCCAGGTGTACGGGACTTGGGGGAGCGGAGCAGGGGACGCGGCGGACTTCCTGCTGGGCACGGGACCCGGCAGCCACCTCATGACGCAGGTGGACGCGGCGACCCGGGACCGTGCTCGCCGGACGCTGGAGGAGTGGCTGCGCCCCCACGAGACGCCCGGCGGCACGGTCCGGCTGCGCAGCACGTCATGGCTGGTCACGGCGGACCGTCCGGCCTGAACCGGCCGGCTGGTCGGGCAGACGCGGTCGGCGGTGATGAGCAGGTACTGGAGGCTGCCGTTCTCGTGGGCGGTCAGGAAAGGCGCGCCGTTCGGCCTGGAGTGCGCGGGGGAGGCCCCGCATGCCGTTCACCGGCGCGCTACCGACCGGGCGCCGGGGGGCTCCCGGTTGGGAGCCTTCTATTTGACCTCAAGGTCAAAAACGGTGCTACGGTAAGTCCATGGGCAGGCCGAAGCAGTTCGATCCGGACGTGGCGGTGGAGCGCGCGATGGGCGTGTTCTGGCGCAAGGGGTACGCGGCGACGACGCCGCAGGACCTCGTGGACGAGCTCGGCATCGGCAAGGGCAGTCTGTACAACGCCTTCGGCAGCAAGCACGCGTTGTTCGAAAAGGCGCTCGCCCGCTACCGCGACTCGCAGGCCGAGTGGCTGGCGGAACTCCTCGACCACCCCGGCACGGCGAAGGACCGGCTGCGGGGTGCGCTCGAAGCGCTGGTCGAGCTCGACCTGGGCGACCCGGACCGGCGCGGCTGCATGGCGGTCAACGCCGCTGCCGAGTCGGCTTCTTCGGACGCCGAGACGGCCGACACCGTACGCAAGATGTTCGCGCGTACGGAGGGCGCCTTCCGTGCGACCGTCGAGGAAGGCCGGCGAGCCGGTGAGATCGACGTCGGCCGCGACGCGGCGACACTGGCCGCCTGGCTGCTCGCGACGGTGATCGGCATGCGCGTACTGGCGAAGACCGCCGAGGATGCCACGCAGTTGAGGCGGGTCGTGGACGCGGTGATGGGGGCGTTGTAGTTCGTTGCGGTCGCGCTGGGCCGTGGTTGTTCGGCGTCATCGGGCGAACGCCCTTTTTTGTGGAATTATTTTGTACCTCTAGTTCAAAAAACCTTTGAGGGGTGGGTCATGGAGCTCAATCTCGCCGGGAAGACCGCGGTCGTCACCGGAGCAAGCCGAGGTGTCGGTCTCGCGATCACGCGGCAGCTCATCGCGGAGGGTGTACGGGTGGTCGGCGCGGCCCGCACGATCACCGCCGAACTGAAGGAGGCCGGCGCCCACCCGGTCGCGGTCGACCTGAGTACGCCCGAAGGCGCCGAGGAGTTGGGGGCGCAGGCACTCGCGGCGCTCGGCGGTGTGGACATCCTCGTCAACAACCTCGGCGGCGGAGACGCCTTCACCCTGGACGGGTTCCTCGCGACCGACGACGCCCTGTGGGAGCAGAGCTTCGAGGTCAACCTCTTCGGGACGGTCCGGGTCACCCGCCGACTGCTGCCGAGCATCCTGGAGCGGCGCGGTTCGGTGGTGAACATATCGTCGATGTCCGCCCGTCTGCCGGGCACGGGCCCAATCGAGTACGGCGCCGCGAAGGCGGGGCTCAATGCGTTCGGCAAGGCGCTGTCCGAGGAGTTCGGGCCGCGGGGCGTACGGGTGAACACCGTCTCTCCCGGCCCGACGCGTACGGGCATGTGGGAGGACGACGACAGCTTCGGCGCCCGCCTCGCCGAGGCGAACGGCGTCGGGCACCGCGACTTCGTGTCCGCCGTGCCCGCGGCGATGGGTATGACCACCGGCCGCATGGTCGAGCCCGACGAGGTCGCGGCCGTCGTCGCGTTCCTTGCCTCCGACCGTGCGGCCAGCATCACGGGCGCCGACTACGTCGTTGAGGGCGGCGGCATCAAGACGGTGTGAGGCGTACGAAGCAGACGAGACGGTCCGTCTTGACTGGGGCGCCGGGCGGGGGCATAGTTGCCGCATCAAGCGAGACGTTGCGTCTCGTGTCAGGTGAGGAGCAACGCGTATGCGCACGTCAGCCGGTAAGACAGACCGCGTGTGGTTCATCACGGGCGCCAGCCGCGGCCTCGGTCGTGCCTTCGCCGAGGCGGCGCTGGCCGCGGGCGACCGTGTCGTGGCCGCGGCACGCAGTACCCAGTCGCTGGAGGAACTGGCGGCCGCCCACCCCGGGCGGGTCCTGCCCCTCACGGTTGATGTGACCGATCGGGACGCGGCGTTCACCGCCGTGGCCGAGGCGGTCGCGCACTTCGGGCGGCTCGACATCGTCGTCAACAACGCGGGGTTGCTGTCGATGGGCATGATCGAGGAGTTCACCGAAGCCGAGGCCCGTGCCCAGATGGACATCAACTTCTTCGGCGCGATGTGGGTGAGCCAGGCGGTGATGCCCACTCTGCGCGAGCAGGGTTCCGGGCACATCGTCCAGATCTCCAGCATCGGCGCGCTGGCCGGCTTCCCCAGCACCGGGATCTACAGCGCCAGCAAGTTCGCCCTGGAAGGTATGAGCGAGGCACTGGCCATGGAGGCGGCCGGTTTCGGGGTGAAGGTGAGCATCGTCCAGCCCGGCGGTTACTGGACCGGCCTCTACAGCGCGATGCACAGCACAACTGCCCTTGAGGAGTATGCCCCGTTGCGGGCGGAGCTGGAGAAGCAGTTCGCCGAGGGCTCCATCGACAGCGCCCCGAAACTCGCCGCCGAGGCGCTGCTCAAGCTCGTCGACAGCGACGAGCCGCCGCTGCGCCTGCTGCTGGGCAGCATGGTCTACGACCTCGCCTTCGACATCTCCCGCAAGCGCATGGACACCTGGGCCGCGTGGGAACACGTCAGCCGTGCCGCCGAACACGCCCTACCGGCGGGAGCTGCCGAAGGCCGATGACCTCGTAGCCGAGAGGACTACCTGGCGACGGTGAAGGAGTGGGTCGCGCCGAACGACCCCGCCACCTTGATGTCCACCACCAGCTCGGGGCGGGTGGCGACCACGGTGACGGTGGGATCCGCGTGTACGAGGCGGTGGTGGGCGGACTTGACCGTGACGCGCACGGTGCTCTGGGTCTGGGCCGGGTCCGCGAGGGCGCAGGTCCAGCCCTTGTGAGTACGGCCCCACAGCGCGGTGGCGGGCCCGGAGACCTGCACCCGGTCGACAGCGCCGGCGGTGAAGAACGACGCGGCGGTCAGCTGTCCGTCGAGCCGGACCGCCTGCGCCTGGGCCGAGTTGGACAGCACCTTCCAACGGCCGACGGCCCGGCGCGTCCGGGCGGGTGAGGCGCCCGGCAGCACGGCGTAGGCGTAGCTCGCTCCGGTGGGGCGGCTCCCGTGGTCGAGCACGATCTTCTGGTAGCGGCGGGTGTACGGGTCGGAGGTGCCGTGCGTGTTGGCGCCGGTGTCGATGCCCAGCCATGTGCCGGTGCGGTCCTCGCGCAGCAGCGTGAGCGGTTTCTTGTCGTAGCCGTCGAGGAGTACGTACCCGGCCGTACCGTCCAGGTGCAGCCAGCGCGCGTGGGGCACGACCGTGGTGTGGCCGAGCGGCGAGGTGTCACGGCGGCCGTCGATGAGCAGGGCGGCGGTGCCGTTCTCGCCGACATTGCGGTTCTCGATCGCCGTACGGACCGGGGCGCTGGAGGAGTCGGTGATGGCCGCGCCCAGGCAGATGACCGCATCGGGGGTGAAGAACCACGACTTCTTGGCGGAAAGGGTGCCGTCCTGTGACACGAAGTCCAGTGACTGGAGGCCGTGTTGGTGGTCGAAGCGCGCGCCGCCCGCGAACGAACGGCTGGTGCGCGGCGGGTCGGCGAGCAGCGGCGGCGGGGACGCTTCCTTCACTGTGGCACCGGGCAGGAGCGTGGCGTCGACCGTCGGCCAGTAGGCGTCGCTGTAGTGGCCCTGCTGCTGGGGCAGGAAGGTGTAAAGCACACCGTCGCCCGTGTACCAGCCGTGCAGGTTCATGCCGTTGATGGACTCGTAGCGGCAGATGCGCGTCGACCCGGTGCCGAGCGAGGCCGACCAGCGGTCCGTGACGTGCACCATCCGGTCCATCTGCGGGAACGTCCGGTGCATTGCCGTGCCGGTCAGATCCCCTCGTACGGCGGGCAGTTGCTCGGCGAACTCGACCTCGGGCACGCCTACAGGCTGGAGGCCGCCCGCGAACCGGCCCACGTTCGAGACGTCGAGGTACGGGGCCCAGGTGCCCTCGGCGATCCAGCGCGCCGCGCGTTGCGAGAACCGGGTCCGGGCCGGCCCGGCGGCGGTCCTCGCCAGCAGCACCACCGCGGCGATGAACTGATGGCCCGCGTCGTGCCCGGTCTCGCCCTGGCGGGACAGCATCCGGCCGCGCACCGTCTCCATCATCGACCCGGCGAACAGGAAGGGCGCGTGCACATCGGTGACGACCTGCTCGAACTTCTCCCGCACGGCGGGCGCGAGCTGGGTCGCGGTGCCATGGGTGACATACGTCAGGGCGGCGACCGCACTGAGCAGGACCAGCCCGTAGTGGCCGGGGTAGGGCACCACGTCGTGCTGGATGAACGAGCCGTCGGGGTGGTAGCCGTCGCCCTGGGTGGTGCGCCGGGTCAGGTCCGCCGCGCCGCCGCCCGCCGTGTCGGTGACGGCCGCGATCCCGACGGCGACCCGGGCGGAGTCGGCGGCGAGCGCGCCGGACACCACGGCGATGAGCGCCTTGTCCGCGCGGTTGGCGCCCGTTTCCACCACGGCGGGGGAGGAGGTGCGGTGGTTGGGATCGGCGACGAAGCGGAGGACCGGGCGCAGGACGCGTTCCCGGTCGGCGGCGGGCAGCCGGTCGCCGAGCGCCACGACGGTCTGGAGCAGCCAGTACGGCACACCTATCTCGTACGAGTACCAGTTGCCGATCTCGGCGGTGTTCTCGTTGTACTGGGTGCGGTAGAGGGTGTTGAGCGCGGTGACGATGCGTTCGGGCACCTCCGGCCGGGCCGAGAGTGCGGATCCGGGGGTGGCCCAGTCCACGGCGATGGTCCGCAGCCGGTAGTACATCGAGGGGAAGTAGGTGCTGCCCGGGCCGACCGGAAGGTCCGGCCAGAGCTGGTCGGCGGCGACGTTCATGGCCGCGTCGTAGCCGAGCGCGACCTGGTCAAGGGCTGCCACTGCCCGGTTTCTCTTGGGGGAGCTCCGGTTGCTGCCGATCTGGAGCTCCCGGTAGGCCGCCACGATCTTCGCGTGGTCCGCCGTGCCGGCCCCGGCCCCGGCTCCAGTCCCGGCCCCCGGCGCTGGCGCGGCTGGCGCGGCCGGCTGGAGCGGAACAGCGGCTGCCGCGGCGGCGGTTGCCCCGCATCGCAATACGTCTCGGCGATCAAGCGACATCGCTTGTCCTCACGTCGGAAACCGTCATCGAATGCGCCCCGGCCGTAGGTCACATACATGAACGTTGACCAGATACAGGGACTTTCGGGCTGGGGCAAAGTAGCTCCGGCATGAAGTTCCCGTCAATGCTTCACGCAGGCGCGGCCGCCATTTGACGCCCCGTACTCGCATGGGGGCGGGGATGGGATGATCGCTGCCAAAGTCCACCGGCCGGCCCGGAGTTGCCATGCCTCTGAAGATGAAGTTGACCGCGATAACGCTGGACTGCCCCGATCCGCCGGCTCTGGCGGCGTTCTACCAACAGGCCACCGGCCTCGAACCCCACCCGAAGTCGGACGCCGAGTTCGCCGGTCTCAGCAGTGCGGACGGGTTCTTCATCGGCTTCCAGCGGGTCGACGACTACCAGGCCCCGGGCTGGCCCGAGCAGACCGTTCCCCAGCAGATGCACATGGACTTCGAGGTCGACGATCTCGACGAGGCCGAGGCCCGGCTGCTTGAGCTGGGCGCGGGCAAGCCGGAGCATCAGCCTGGTGGGGAGAGGTGGCGGGTCTTCACCGATCCGGCCGGGCATCCCTTCTGCCTGGTCATCGGCTGATTGGCGACGGTGTCTGCCTCACCGGGGGGCGGGATGGGACGGGGGCCGGCTGTCCCTCGGGGCGGACTCCGTACCGGGGTTGGTGCCGGGGTTGGTGCCGGACTCCGTGCCGGGCTGCGTGCCGGGCTGCGTGCCGGGCTGCGTGCCGGGCTGCGTGCCGGGCTGCGTGCCGGGCTGCGTGCCGGGCTCCGTGCCGTACGGGGCCAGCACCGCGGCCGCCAAGTGGTCGCGGAACCAGCGGTGCCCCGGGTCGGTCGAGTTGCGCGGGTGCCAGGCCATTCCCAGCTCCAGGGGTGCCAGGTCGAGGGGGACGGGGAAGGTGCGCAACCCCAGCGCGGAGATGGTGCCGGGGAGCCAGCCGGCCAGGGTGAGCGCGACGAAATCGGTGGTTCGGGCGAGCATCATCGCGCTCGTATGGCTGGGTACGACGACCGCGATCCGGCGCCGCAGCCCGCGTTCCGCGAGTGCGCTGTCGATGGGCCCGAGGCGTTTGCCGAGCCGGGAGATGCCGATGTGGTCGGCCGCGGCGAAACGGCGGGCGGTGATCCGCCCGTCGAAGAGGGAGTGGCCGCTGCGGGCGATGCCCACCAGTGCCATCTCGGTGAGGTGTTGGGTGCGGATCTCCGGGTCCAGATGTCCGAGGACGCCCAGTTCCACGTCCACCAAACCCTGCCGCAGAGCCGGTCCGCCCTCGATCGCCTCCGGCAGGAAGACGACGTCCACGTGTGGCGCCTCCGCGTGGATCCGGTCGGTCAAGGTCCCGGCCAGCCCCGTCAGGAGCAGGTCGGTGGCCTGCACGGTGAACGTGCGCTGGAGATGCACGGCGTCGAAACCGGCGCCGGGCCGCAGGACGTTGTCGCAGCCGCGCAGCAACGCGCTGACCTCGTCCCGGAGTTCCAGGGCACGTGGGGTGGGAACCATCCCCTGCCCCGCGCGGACCAGGAGTGGGTCACCGACGGCACGCCGCAGCCGGGCAAGCGTACGGCTGGCGGCCGCGGGTGACGTGCCGAGTCGCTCGGCGGCGCGGGTCACGCTGTTCTCCTGGAGCAGAGCATCCAGGGCTCGCAGCAGATTGAGATCCAATGATGCTCCTGAGCTGCGTGTTTACGCCTGAGTCAATGATTAGGTGCTCATTCTTGCATTGTTGCGGGGGCCTCCCGTGGCGAGAGTGGAAGACATCCGCGAGACGCGTCGCGGGACACCCCTTTTCGCCCTTCCAAGGAGCCTTCTGTGCCTTCTGTGCCCTCCACGCACAAGTCCCCCCGCGCCGGTCGGGACGGCGACGTACTGGCAGTGGTCAGTCAGAGCGGGCCGACCGTCTCGTTCTTCGATGCCGCCTCCGACCGGCACATCGAGACCATCGACATCCTCGCCGAGCCCCACGAGTTGTGCTTCGACCCGACGCAGCGCCTGCTGTGGTGCACCACCTCGTACCTCTCGGGCTACTACCACGCGAACGGCGGCCGACGCACCGAGCTGACCGTCATCGACCCCGACACGCGCCGCATCGTCGAAGTCGTCGACCTTGCCCCGGAACACGGCCCGCACGGGCTGGCGTTGGACACGGCACGCCGTCGTCTCTACGTCAGTGTGGAGGGCTCGGCGGACCGCCCCGGCGGGGTCGTGGTGATCGACACGGAGACCCGTCGGCCCCTGGGCAGGATCGACACGGACGCACCAGGCCCGCACTGGTTCGCCATCGACCCTTCGGGGAGGACGGGTTACGCCACCAACAAGGAAGCGCCGTTCGTGTCGGTGGTCGACCTCGAACGGGGCGTCCTCACCGCGAAGGTCGAGGTGCCGGGCAGTGAAGGACTCGCCGTTTCGGCCGATGGCGCGTACGCCTACGTCGCCTCGCCGTACGCCGGTTCCTTCCTTTCCGTCGCTGAGAACCGGCCGGAAACGGGAATCAAGGTGATCGACGCCCGGACCGCGTCCGTCGTCGACACCCTGCCCACGGACAGCGTCGTCCTGCCGGTGCACCTCACCTCGACGGGAAAGCTGCTGGTGGGCGAAGTGCGCATGGAGCCCGACCCGGCGTCCCGGCTCGGCCGCCAAGCGCCGGGCCGCCTCACGGTGTTCTCCGCCGACACCCGCGAGCGCCTGGGCGAGCTCGAAGTGGGGCTCTTCCCGCTGACCATCACGTCGTCGCCCGACGGCCGGATCGCGTACGTGTCCTGCGTCGTCTCGTCCACCGTTCACATCGTCGACCTGGAGACGCTGCGGGAGCTGAGCCGGTTGGACATCGCCAAGGCGGGCGAGCCTGGTGCTCATGGGCTGGCCTACATCCCGGGTACGGACTGAGACCGAGTCGAGGTCGGCCTGCTCGCGCCCCCGACCGCAGCGCGTTGCTCGTCGCCAACGCCGTTGACGGCGGGGAGTGATGCGGGCGACCCGCGTACGGGAGGAGGGAGCCGGGTCGGTCTCGGCGGTCGGGTCCGGTGGATAACCGATCCCCGGTTCCGGCCGCGACCACGGTGGCGGTGCCGATACGGGGGTGAGTGGCTCAGGGGCGGGGCGCACGGGATCCGGTCCGCACGCGCGTCCGGCCACCGGCGTCCGGTCCGCAACGTGGTCGACCCGTACGGCCGTGGCGTCCTCGCCCAGGCCGGCGGGGTCAACTTCGGTGAGACGATCCCCCCGCCCTTCCTCGGCAGCCCGCGCGGCCCGGTCCGTAACATGGGCCTGGGCTGGGAAGGCACCGTGTGGATGGGACGGCCTCCGACGGGCCCTTTCCTTCGCCTTCACGAACTCGGACGTACCGGCGACGGACACTCCGGTGGTGGTGAGATCGGGGCAGTGGAGCATCTGCGAGCGCGCGGGCCCGCGGCCTTCGCATCGTCCCGCGGCTCCGTCTGTATCGCCTGGACCGGAACCGACGGCGCCGGCCACCTCAACGTGGTGCCCGTCAGTCCTGCGGCCGTCCGGGCCGGCGCCGACCCCATAGGCGCGGTGTACACCCGGCCCGAGACCAGGATCGCCGCCCCTGCCCTGGTGCCGCAGATGGACTGGAAGCACGGGCGTCACCGCCTGGCCGTCTTCTGGACCGGTACAGACGGCAGCGGGGCGCTGAACGGCTGCGAGGTCGTGTTGCCGTGCTGGCCGCCCGCCGCCCAGTGCGCCTTCTCCCGTCCTTCTTCCGACGGATATGGCACTTGAGGAGGAGCCATCGGGTTCGGCCGTACGAGGGATGAGTCCCAACTGATCGCTGCCTACAGTCATTTCCGTAGATTCCGCTCACGGAAGGGCTCGTATGCCTGAGAAGAAGGCCAGATCGGTTTCGGTCAACAGGTCGAGTGTTTCGCACAGAATCCGTTACGCGATCTCCAACCCGGCCCGTATCGCACCGCACGTCAAACGTACGGCGAGAGACACCTGGTTGCGCCTGAAGCACCCCGACCATGTCGACTACTACCGCGCCGTGATGGCCTCCGACGCCGCCCGCAGTCCGGAGGCGGCCGTCGGCAGCAAGACGCACGACCGCTGGCTGGCGCTGGGCAAGATGCAGTTCGACTATCTGCGGGAACACGGACTGAGCCCGGGTCGGCGCATGCTGGACATCGGCTGTGGAAACCTGCGGGCCGGCTGGCGGTTCATCGAGTTCCTGGACGCGGGCCACTACTACGGCATTGACATATCCCCCGACATTCTCATCGCGGCGAAGGCCACCGTGGCATCCCACGGCCTCCAGGCGAAATTGCCACACCTGACGATCACCCAGAACCTGACCTTCGATTTTCTGCCGGATTCCCATTTCGATGTGGTTCACGCCCACAGCGTCTTCTCGCACTCACCGATCGAGGTCATCGAGGAGTGCTTCGCGCACGTGGGACGTATCCTGCGGCCGGACGGATTCTTCGACTTCACCTTCGACCGTACGGAGGGCGCGGAACACCAGGTACTGCGCGAGGACTTCTACTACCGCACCTCCACGCTCGTCGCACTCGCCGAGCGGCACGGCCTGGCCGCGCGGTTCATGGACGACTGGGAAACACGCAAGCACGGCCAGTCCAAGATCCGTGTGGCCCACCGGGCTTCCTGACACTTGCGGCGGCCAAAAGCCGACAGCAAGGGCGGCATGCCTGCGGCCGACGCGTCAACCTGCGCGTGCACAGTGCGGCCCCGCACCGTGCACGCGCCGCCGCCCACCTCGTAGAGTCTGCCGACATGGCATCCACTCCCGTTTCTCCCTCCGACGCTCTTGACGCCCTGCTTGCCGGGAACCGGCGCTTCGTGGCCGGGGCACCGTCGCATCCGAACCAGGACGCAGCTCGGCGTGCCGAGCTCGCCCCGGCGCAGAAGCCCTTCGCGGTGCTGCTGGGGTGCTCCGATTCGAGGCTGGCCGCCGAGATCATCTTCGATCAGGGTCTCGGTGACCTGTTCGTGGTCCGCACGGCCGGGCACGTCCTGGGACCGGAGGTCCTGGGCAGCATCGAGTACGGCACGAGCGTGCTGGACTGCCGTCTCGTCGTGGTCCTCGGGCACGACTCCTGCGGTGCCGTCGCGGCCGCCCGCGCCGCCGTCGAGGACGGGCTGCCCGCCGCCGGGTACGTCCGGGACGTCGTCGAGCGCGTCACCCCGAGCGTGCTGGCCGCCCGCGCCGCCGGTCTCACCTCGGACAGCGACCTCATCGACGCGCACATACTGCACACCGTGGACCTGCTCCTGGACCGCTCCCGCGTTCTCGCCGACCAGGTCGCCGCCGCCCACACCGGCGTCGTCGGCCTGGCGTACCAACTCGCCGAAGGCAACGCCCGCCTCGTCACCGCTCACGGGATCCCGACCGCGCCGGCGTCCACCGGACGCACGCGCTGAGCACCCGCCCGGCCCCTCCCGCCCATTGCCCCCCGAACCAACCTGTCGCTAGCCTGTGTTCGTCATTCCGGTCGTTGACCGGAGTTTCGAACATAGAGGGTGGGTGGCGGGCCATGGGGCGACTCGTGCCGGCGGTGGCCAGGGCGCTGGACGTGCTGGAACTCTTCCTGGAGAGCGAGGCGCCGCTCTCCGCGCCGGACGTCATGCGCAGGCTCGGGCTTCCGCGTACGACGGTCCACGAGCTGGTCACCACGTTGGCCGCCCGCTCCTACCTGGTGGCGGCGCCCGAGCAGCCGGGACGCTACCGGCTCGGCGTCCGCACCTATCAGCTCGGCAGCCGGTACGCCGAGCAGCTGGACCTCGCCGCCGAGGGGCGGCAGGTGGCCCGCGAGGTCGCCCAGACGTGCGACGAGACCGTCCATGTGGCGATCCTGGAAGACACCGACGTCATTTACATCGCCAAAGTGGACTCCACCCACGCTGTGCGCATGGTCTCGGCGGCCGGCCGCCGTCTCCCCGCCCACTGCACCTCCGTGGGCAAGATGCTGCTCGCCTCGCTGCCGGAGGCGGAGCTCGACGCCAGGATCGGCGGCGCCGAGCTCGTCGCCATGACCCCCGACAGCATCACCGACCCCACCGCCCTGCGCACCGCGCTCGGCGAGATACGGGTCCGGGGGACCGCGTTCGAGCACCGGGAGTCCAACCCCGACGTCAGCTGCGTGGCCGCCCCTGTACGCGACAGCGCGGGCCGGGTCGTCGCCGCGTTGTCCATCTCCGTACCGATGATCAGGTGGAGCGAGGCGCGCGAGACGGAGCTCGCCGAGCTGGCGCTGAAGGGCGCGGGCGATCTGTCCGTGCGGCTCGGCCACCGGGGCGTGCGATGAATCCCGAGGTGGCGGTGCGGGCAGACGCCGAGCTGGGCGAGGGGCCCACCTGGGACCCGGTGACCGGACGGCTGATCTGGGTCGACATCCTGTCGTCACGGATCCACACGTACGAGCCGGGCAGCGGACGGCGTACGGTCATGGCGACCGGGCAGCACGTCGGCGCCGCGAAGCCGCGCGCGGGCGGCGGCCTCGTCGTCAACCTCCGTGACGGCATCGGGCTCTACGGCCCCGACGGCGCCTTCTCGTGGCTGCTGCGGGACCCCGTGCCCGGGCGGCGCGGCAACGACGCGGCGGTCGCGCCGGACGGCGCCCTGTGGGCGGGAACGATGCGCTACGACGAGGCGCCCGGTGGCGGCTCCCTCACCCGGATCGCGGGCGACGGCGCGGCCACCGCGCTGCCCGGCCCGGTGGCAGTCAGCAACGGCACCGCCTGGAGTCCGGACGGGCGGCTCATGTACTACGTCGACAGCCCGACCCGGCGCATCGATGTTTTTGATTTTGATGGCCGGCTTGGCCACGGCAGACGGCCGTTCGCGCTGATCGAGAACAAGGACGGCTTTCCCGACGGGCTCACCGTCGACGCCGACGGCTGCGTCTGGGTGGCGCTCTGGGACGGGGCCGCGGTACGCCGTTACGACCCGGACGGCACGCTCGGGCTGGTCGTCGAGCTGCCGGTGCGCCGCCCCACCGCCTGTGCCTTCGGCGGCCCGGACCTCACCGACCTGTACGTCACCACGGCCCGGACCGGTCTGCGGCAGCCGCACCCGCTCTCCGGGTCGCTTCTGGTGCTGCCCGGTATGGGACGCGGAATGCCGGGTACCGCCTTCGCCGGCTGAGGGGAAGGCGGTACCCGGATCCAGACACCTCAGCGCGTCGAGAAGGCGTGCACGGTCGACGTCCGGTACGTCTCGCCCGGGCGCAGTACCGTGGACGGGAAGGCGGGGTGGTTGGGGGAGTCCGGGAAGTGCTGGGACTCCAGGCAGAGGGCGTCGCCCTGGCGGTAGGTGCGGCCCGAGGTGCCGACCAGGGTGCCGTCCAGGAAGTTGCCGCTGTAGAACTGCATTGCCGGCTCGGTGGTGTACATCTTCATCACCCGGCCGGAGTGCGGCTCGGCGAGCGTGAGTGCGTACTCGGGGTCCGGCGTACTGCCTTTGTCCAGGACCCAGTTGTGGTCGAACCCCTTGCCGTACAGGAGCTGTTGATGGCCCTGGCGGATGTCCCGGCCGATCGGCTTCGCACGCCGGAAGTCGAAGGGGGTTCCTGACACGCGGGCCAGTTCGCCGGTCGGTATGAGGCCCGCGTCGACCGGGGTGAAGCGGGCGGCGGCCAGTTCGAGGGTGTGGTCGTGGATCGGGCCGCTGCCCTCACCCGCCAGGTTGAAGTAGGTATGGCTGGTGAGGTTGACGACGGTCGCCCGGTCCGTGGTCGCCGAGTAGTCGATGCGCCACTCGCCGCGCGCTGTCAGGGTGTAGGTGACCTGGACCTTGAGTGTCCCGGGGTAGCCCATCTCGCCGTCCGGCGAGATACGGGAGAGCACGAGGCCCTTCCCGGAGCCACTGGTGAAGGGCTCCACGTGCCACATCTGCTTGTCGAAGCCCTTGGTGCCGCCGTGCAGGCTGTTCGCGCTGTCGTTGAGCGGCAGTTGGTAGGTGTGGCCGTCGAGAGTGAACCTGCCTGCCGCGATGCGGTTGCCGTAGCGGCCGATGAGGCCGCCGAAGTACGGGGACTTGGCGACGTAGTCGGCGAGGTTGTCGAAGCCGAGCGCGATGTTGGCCCGGCGGCCGTGGCGGTCGGGTACGTCGAGGCGGTGGATGATCCCGCCGTACGAGAGGACCTGTAGCCGGACGCCTCCGTTGGCGACGGTCCACAGGTGTACGGGGGTGCCGTCGGCCAGGGTGCCGAACAGCGTCCTGGTGGGGGTGCGGCCCGGCGCGGCGTGGGCCGTGCCGAGGCTCGTCGCGGCCACGCCCGTGGCCAGGCCCGCTGCCATCACCGTACGTCTGCTGGTGTTCATGTCCACTGCTCCTCCGGAAGGTGATGATGTGTCATGAGCCGACCTTGCGTTTGTTCCAGACGTCGAAGCCCACCGCGGCCAGCAGGACGAAACCCTTGATGACCTGCTGGTAGTCGGTGCCGACGCCGACCAGCGACATACCGTTGTTGAGCACGCCGAGCACCAGGCCGCCGATGATCGCGCCCAGCACCGTTCCGACGCCGCCGCTCATCGAGGCGCCGCCGATGAAGGCGGCCGCGATGGCCTCCAGCTCGAAGTTGACGCCCGCGTTGGGTGTGCCCGCATTCAGACGCGCCGCGAAGACGACACCGGCCAGGGCGGCGAGGACCCCCATGTTCACGAAGACCAGGAAGGTGACCCGCTTGTCCTTGACGCCGGAGAGCTTCGCCGCCGCCTGGTTGCCGCCGAGCGCGTACACATGCCGTCCCACCACCGCGTTGCGCATCACGAAGCCGAGCCCGATGAGCAGGGCGGCGAGCAGGAGCAGCACCACCGGCACACCCCGGTAACTGGCCAGGGTGAGGGTGAAGGCGAGGACGGCGGCGACCATCGCCACGCACTTGGTGAGGAACAGGCCACGGGGGAGCACTTCGAGTTCGTACGCCTGCTCGCGCCGCCGGGAGCGCACCTCCTGGACCAGGACGACGGCGATCAGAGCCAGGCCCAACAGCAGGGTGAGATTATGGTAGTTGGTGTCGGGACCGATCTCCGGGAGGTATCCGGTGGAGATCTTCTGGAAGCCCTCGGGGAACGGGCCGAGGGAGCGGGATCCGAGCAGGATCTGGGTGCCGCCCCGGAAGAGCAGCATCCCGGCGAGCGTGACGATGAAGGACGGGATGCCGACGTACGCGATCCAGAACCCCTGCCAGGCGCCCGCGACCGCGCCGATGACGAGCGCGACGGCCAGGGCGAGCACCCAGGGCACATGGTGTTCCACCATCATCACGGCGCACGCCGCCGAGACGAAGGCCGCCAGCGAGCCGACGGACAGGTCGATGTGACCGGCGATGATGACGATCACCATGCCGATGGCGAGGACGAGTATGTAGCTGTTCTGGAGCACCAGGTTGGTGACGTTGTTGGGCTTGAGCAGGACGCCGTCGGTCCATATCTGGAACAGCACGACGATCAGTCCGAGCGCGACCAGCATCCCGTACTGGCGCATGTTGCGGCGGGCCGCGTCCAGGAGCAGTGCCCCGGCCGGGGAGCGCGGAGGCTCGGGAGCCCTCGGGGTGCTCGGTGCGGCGTCGGTGGTGACCGGACCCATTTTCGGCTACCTCTTGTTCGTGGTCATGTCGTTCGTGGTCATGAGGCGCATCAGCACTTCCTGGGTCGCGTCCGCCCGGTCGGCCTCGCCGGTGAGCCGGCCGGCCGCCATGGTGTAGATGCGGTCGCACATGCCGAGGAGTTCGGGCAGTTCGGAGGAGATGAAGACGACGGCCTTGCCCTGGGCCGCGAGCTGGTCGATGACGGTGTAGATCTCGTACTTGGCGCCCACGTCGATGCCGCGCGTCGGCTCGTCGAGGATCAGCACATCGGGACCCGCGAAGATCCACTTGCTGAGGACGACCTTCTGCTGGTTGCCGCCGGACAGGCGCCCGACCGGCTCGAAGACGGTCGGCGTCTTGATGCCCATGGAGGTGCGGTACGACTCGGCGACCCGCCGCTCCTCGTGCTCGTCGACGATCCCGCGCCGGGACACCTTGCCCAGGGCGCCCATGGTGATGTTGCGGCTGATGGTGTCGATGAGGTTGAGGCCGTAGTGCTTGCGGTCCTCGGTGACGTACGCGATGCCGTGGCCCACCGCCTCGGGGACGGTCTTCGTACGGATTCGGCGGCCGTCCTTCCACACCGTGCCGCTGATGCCCCGGCCGTAGGAGCGGCCGAAGACGCTCATGGCCAGTTCGGTGCGGCCCGCCCCCATCAGGCCCGCGACGCCCACGATCTCGCCCCGCCGGACGTGCAGGCTGACGTCGTCGACGACCTTGCGCTGCTGGTCGATGGGGTGGTGGACGGTCCAGTCCCGGACCTCCAGGGCAGGATGGGCGCCCGGGTCGCCCGCGTAGGGGGTGCGTTCGGGGAAGCGGTGGTCGAGGTCGCGGCCGACCATGGCCCGGATGATGCGCTCCTCGGTGGTCTCCGGAGCCTTCACGTCGAGGGTCTCGATGGTTCTGCCGTCCCGCAGGACGGTCACCGAGTCGGCGACCGCCGCGATCTCGTTGAGCTTGTGCGAGATGATGATCGAGGCGATGCCCTGGGCCTTCAGCTCCAGGATGAGGCCGAGGAGATGGGCGCTGTCCTCGTCGTTGAGCGCGGCGGTCGGCTCGTCCAGGATGAGCAGCCGGACCTCCTTGGAGAGGGCCTTGGCGATCTCCACGAGCTGTTGCTTGCCGACCCCGATGTCCGCGACCCTGGTCTGCGGATGCTCGCGCAGGCCCACCCTCTTCATCAGCCGCGCCGCGTGCTTGAGCGTCTCGCCCCAGCTCACGATCCCGCGCCTGGCGTGCTCGTTGCCGAGGAAGATGTTCTCGGCGATGGAGAGATAGGGGACGAGTGCCAGCTCCTGGTGGATGATGACGATGCCGCGCGCCTCGCTGGCCCTCATGTCCTTGAACGCGCAGGGCTCGCCCCGGAAGAGGATGTCGCCCTCGTAACTCCCGTGCGGGTGAACGCCGCTGAGGACCTTCATCAGGGTGGACTTGCCCGCACCGTTCTCGCCGCAGACGGCGTGCACCTCACCGGGCGCGACGGTGAGGGATACGTCGGAGAGCGCCCGGACGCCGGGAAACGTCTTGACGATGGAGCGCATCTCAAGAACGGGCGCCCCCATGTCCGGGGTGCTCACTTCAGGTCACTCGCCTTGATGTAGCCCGAATCGACCAGCGTGGCCCGGTAGTTGGACTTGTCGACGCTGACCGGGTCGAGGAGGAAGGCCGGCACGACCTTCTTCTCGTTGTCGTACGTCTTGGTGTCGTTGACCTGGGGCGTCTTTCCGGTGAGCACCGCGTCGGCCATCTGTACGGCCTGCTTGGCCAGCGCGCGGGTGTCCTTGTGGACCGTCTGGGCCTGGTCTCCCGCGATGATCGACTTCACGGACGCCACCTCGGCGTCCTGCCCGGTGACGACCGGGTACGGCTTGGCGGTGGTTCCGTAGCCGCCGGAGCGCAGGGCGGACAGGATGCCGATCGAGATCCCGTCGTACGGCGAGAGGACGGCGTCGACGCGCTCGGTGGAGTACGCCTTCGTCAGGAGGTCGTCCATGCGCTTCTGCGCGGTGGCGCCGTCCCAGCGAAGCGTGGTCACCTGGTTGAGGCGGGTCTGGCCGCTGCGCACGACGAGCTGCTTCTTGTCGATGTACGGCTGGAGCGTCTTGAGGGCGCCCTGGAAGAAGTAGCGGGTGTTGTTGTCGTCGGGGGAGCCGGCGAACAGTTCGACGTTGAAGGGGCCCTGCTTGCCGCTGCCCTGTGGGGTGTCCTTGAGGCCCAGCTTGTCGATGATGTACGTGGCCTGGAGCACCCCGACCTTCTCGTTGTCGAACGACGCGTAGTAGTCGACGTTCGGGGAGCCGAGGATGAGGCGGTCGTAGGAGATCACCTTGATGTGCTGGTCGGCGGCCTGCTTGAGGACGTCGCCGAGCGCCCGTCCGTCGATCGCCGCGATCACCAGGGCGTCCACCCCCTTGGTGATCATGTTCTCGACCTGGGCGACCTGCTGGTCGACGCTGTCCTCTCCGTACTGGAGGTCGGTCTTGTATCCGAGCGCCCGGAACTGCGCGGCCATGTTGTTCCCGTCGGCGATCCAGCGCTCCGACGACTTGGTCGGCATCGCTATGCCGATCGTGGCTCCCTTGCCGCCCTTGGGCGTCGCCTTGCCGCCGCCCTCGCTGTCCTGACCGCAGGCGGTGAGGGTGAGGGAAAGGATTCCGGCGAGTGCGAGTGCGAGTGCGGCTGGTCGGGTGCGGCGCATGGTCATCAGTCCTTCGGGTTCGCGGGGAAGCGGTTCAGGGGGCCGGGGAGGCGGGAGCCGAGCGGGGACATACCGCCGTCGGCGCCGAGGCGGGCGAGCAGATCGAGGACGAGCCGGCCCCGGCGCACCCGCTCGCGGGCGGTGCCCAGGGCGGTGTCGCGCAGGTGGGCGCCGTAGGGGTAGATGCCGGGCGCCCGGGAGAGGCCGAACTTGAGGTAGAGCGGGGCGGCGCGGCGGATCAGCTCGCCCGCCTCGTACATCCGCACATAGCCGCCGAGGTCGTCGGGCGCCTCGATATAGAGGTCGAGCGGGACCCTCGACACCCGCCGGACCTCGGTGAAGTGAGCGGGCGTCAGATCGGAGGGGACGTTGACGGAGTCGGCGCCCAACTGCTCGTACACGGCCACCGAGGCCGGGTTGACGGGGCCGATCAGCGCGGAGACCTTGAGGGTGGTGTCGGCGGGCAGCAGGCCCCGCTCGCGCATCCGGTGCAGGCTCCAGAGCACACCCTCGTCCGCGACGAGCAGGCAGCGCACGCCCAGCTTGGCCGCCCGCAGCGCGTCTTCGACGCATCCGGCGAGCGCGTCGTGGCCACGGGCGCGCAGTCCCGCGCCGCCCGAGTCGCTGCGTGCGGAGGCGCCGGTGTCCCAGGTGCCGCGCGGCCCGGTGAACAGGCAGAGCTCGATGTCGCGCTCGGCGCAGCCCTCCACCATCTCGGTGATCTCGGCATCGGAGAGCATCCACACACCGCTGCCCTGGCTGACGCGGTGGACGGGCACGTCGAGACGGGACGACTCCTTCAGTACGACGGCGAGCGCCTCCGGGCCCTCGACAGAGGGAATCTCGGTGCGCCAGGTGCCTCCGTCGGGGAACGTGTGCGGGGAGGAGTCGGCGGGGTTGTCGTGCGGGGCGGCCAGGCCCAGTGTCGCCAGGGCCGGTTCGCCGGGGCGGCGGGGGCCTTCGGGGCCCGGGGCGGGGGCAGTGGCTGGTGCGTCGGTCACAGGCGGGTTCCTTGTACGAGAGGGTCGCGAGAGATGAGGTCGAGAGAGGCGAGGGCGAGAGAGGCGAGGGCGAGACGAGGTCGGCCGATTCGTTCGATATTTCGAACGAGGTTCGGTTCATTGGGTGTGCGGAGATACGTGTGCGGAGATATGTGTGCGGAGGTGCCGCGGCCGCTGGGCGCCAAGTCGCGCCTCAGGGGCGCAGCAGTACCTTTCCGGTCTTCGGGTCACCGCCTCCGACCAGCGCGAGGGCGTCGGCGTACCGCTCCAGCGGGAATTCGTGCGTGATCAGCTCCGCCGGGTCGATGAGGCCCGTGCTGTAGGCCCGTACGGCGAACGACCAGGCGGTGGAGGGGGCGCCGAAGACGCTCCGCACGGTGAGCTGGCTCACCGAGAGGTGCACCGGGTCGATGCCCAGCGCGCCTTCGGCGAACATCCCGGTGAGAACGACCCGGCCCCCGCGCCGGGCGAGGAGGCAGGCGTCGGCGGCGGTGGTGCGGGCACCGGCTGTCTCCACGACGAGGTCGTAGCGGCCGTGCACTTCGGGAGAGAGACCGGGCGTACGGGCCTCGGTCGCGCCCATGCGGCAGGCCAGCTCGGCCCGTTCGAGCCGGGGGTCGACGACGGCCAGCTCACCGGGGGACGAGGCGGCCAGGAACTGGACCGCGAGCAGCCCGAGCGTTCCCGCGCCGACCACCGCGACCCGTTCGCCCGCCTCCGGCGCCCCTGCCCGTACGGCGGCGGCGACCACGGCGGCGGGCTCCAGCAGAGCCGCGCCGCGCAGGTCCGCGTCGTCCGGCAGCGGGTGCAGCAGCCGGGCGGGCACCACCAGGTGGTCGGCGAAGGCGCCGGGATGGGTGAAGCCGGTCTCCGCGTACGCGGCGGAGCACAGGGAGGTGTCCCCGGCCCGGCACCGCTCGCAGGTCCCGCAGCAACGGAACCCTTCGGCCACCGCCTTGCGCCCCACCAGCGCGGGATCGACGCCGGATCCGGCCGCGACCACGGTCCCGGACCACTCGTGGCCCGGTGTGACGGGGTAGCGCACATAGCCCGGGGCGCGGTGGCCGTCGTACACCTCGCGGTCGCTCAGACAGATCCCGGCGGCGGCCACCTGGATGAGCACCTCGCCGGGGCCGGGCCCCGGGCGCGGCCCGGTGACCAGGCGGTGGGCGCCGGGCGCGTCGACGACGATCGCACGGCTGGTCGCCCGGCCGCCGCCGGGATTCCCGGGCGTGCCGCCGCTCATGAACCCGCCCCGGACGCCTCGCTCGCGCGCTCGCTCATCCCGCCGCTCCCGAGGCCTTGGGGGCGCGCTTCTCCCAGCCCTCCGCCCACAGGTCGAACCGGGCCTGCTGCTGGGGGAACTCGGCGGCCGCGTCCACATCGAGCTCTACGCCGAGCCCCGGGGCCTGCGGCAGCTCGAAGTAGCCGTCGACCACCTGGGGGGCGCCCTTGACGACCTTCTTGATCTCCGCGTCCGCGAAGTCGTTGAAGTGCTCCAGGATCTTGAAGTTAGGGGTGCAGCCCGCCACTTGGAGGCTCGCGGCGGTGAGCACCGGGCCGCCCACGTTGTGCGGTGCGACGAGCATGTAGTGCGCCTCGGCGGTGGCGGCGAGCTTGCGGGTCTCCAGGATGCCGCCGATGTGGCCCACGTCGGGCTGGATGATGTCGGCGGCCTGCGACTCGAACAACTCCCTGAACTCGATGCGGTCGTGGATGCGTTCACCGGTCGCGACCGGGATGTCCACCTTGGCGGCGACCTTCTCCAGGGCCTTGAGGTTCTCCGGCGGCACCGGCTCCTCCAGCCAGGCGGGCTGGAACGGTGCGAGATCGCGGGCCAGGCGCACCGCCGTGGACGGCGAGAACCGCCCGTGCATCTCCAGCATCAGCTCGGTGTCGGGGCCGATCGCGTCCCGCACCGCCTCGATCAGCGACACGGCGTACCGCGTCTGCTGGTGGTCGAGCTCGAAGTGGCCGGTGCCGAACGGGTCGATCTTCAGCGCCCGGTAGCCGCGCTCGACGACCGCCCGGGCCGCCTTGTGGTAGGCCTCGGGGGTGCGCTCGGTGGTGTACCAGCCGTTGGCGTACGCCTTGACCCGGTCCGTCACCTTTCCGCCGAGCAGCTGCCATACGGGGACGCCGAGCGCCTTGCCCTTGATGTCCCAGCACGCCATCTCGACGACCGCGATGCCGGACATCACGATCTCGCCGGCCCGCCCGTAGTCGCCGTACTTCATCCTGCGCACGAGGTCCTCGATCGCGAACGGGTCCGATCCGGCGATGTGGTTGGCCTCGGCCTCGCGCAGATAGCCGAGGAGCGCGTCGGTGCGGCCGAGCATCCGGGTCTCGCCGACTCCGGTGAGGCCCTCGTCGGTGTGGACCTGGACGTAGGTGAGGTTGCGCCAGGGAGTCCCGACGACGTGAGTGCTGATTCCCGTGATTCGCAAGGCAATTGCTCCCGAGGCTGCGGCCATGACGTTCGATATTTCGTCACACGTTCGAAATGTTGGCGTGACGGTAATAACGTGCGGTCGCGGGTGTCAATGGGTCGCGCGGGAACCGTTCCGCAGCCGGTGTCGCTCGTCGCCCTCGGTAACGGCCCGGTGTCGCCCCGGGTGTTGACGCGGGGGCGGGGAAAGCGGAATGCTCCCGGCGGCGCAGTCGCGACGAAATGCAGAACACTGTCCGAAATCTCGAACTCACACCGAGAGCTGAGGAGTTCAGCATGACCTCACACACCCCCACCGGACCGACGGAGCGACCCGACTCCGGGCCCAGCCGCAGAGCGATCGTCACGGCGCTCGGCGCACTGCCGCTGGCCGGAGCGATCGGCCCCGCGTTCGCGGCCTCCCCGGCACGGGCGGCCGACGCGCTCCCCGTGCCCGTCGCGCACTGGGCCCTCGACGAGGCGGCCGGAACCACAGCCGCTGACAGCGCCGGTGGCCGCACACTCACCCTCAACGCGGGTGCGCGCTGGGGAGCGGCGAAGTCGGGGGCCTCCAGCCTGGATGTCTCGGCGGGCGGCAACGCCACCGCGCGGGGGCCCGCCGTGGACACCACGAAGAGCTTCAGTGTCTCCGCCTGGGTCCGGCTCAGCGCCACCACCGGGTACCAGACCTTCGTCTCCGTCGACGGCGCCCAGGTCAGCGGCTTCTTCCTGCAACTCCGGGACGACACCGGCGCGTTCGCCTTCACCCGGCTGCCGTCCGACGCCACCTCGGCCAACGCCTCCGCCGCCGTCGCCGGTGCCTCCTTCGCCCCCGCGGCCGGCATCTGGTACCACCTCCTCGGCGTCGACGACACGGCGGCCGGGGCCGTCCGGCTCTACGTCAACGGCGTCCTGGAGGGTGAGGTCCCCTACGCCGGCGGCTGGCGCGCCTCCGGCGACACCGCCGTCGGGCGCGGCCTTTTCGGAGGCGGCGAGGTCGACCAGGCGCACGCCCTCATCGACGACGTCCAGGTCTTCGGCACCGCCCTCACCGCCGAGCAGGCCGCGGCCCTCGCGGGCGTGCCGGTGGACTCCACCCGGCCGCTGCTGACCGTGGACACCACCCGGCCCGGCCCCGTGGTCAGCCCGGAACTCGGCGGCATCTTCTTCGAGGACATCAACCACAGCGGCGAGGGCGGCCTCTACGCCGAACTCGTCAACAACCGCAGCTTCATGGCCGCGACCACACCCCTGCACTGGTTCACCGTAGGCCGCGCCACCTTCGCCGTGGACGCCGGCCAGCCGCTCAACCAAGCCCTCACCCAGTCACTGCGCGTCACCGCCACCGCCGCCGGAGACGGCGTCGCCAACGAGGGCTTCTGGGGCATCCCGGTCCGCCCCTCCACCACCTACCGCGCCTCCCTGCACGCCAAGTCACCCTCCATCACGGGTAAGGTGACGGTCTCGATCGTCGGCACGGACGGCACGGTCCACGCCACCGCGACCACGGGAGCGCTCACCAGCGGGTGGCGCAAGCACGAGCTGACCCTGCGCACCGGACCCGGCGCCCCCGTCACCCTCAACGCCCGCCTGGTCGTCACCGCCCCGGCCGCCGGAACGCTCTGGCTCAGCCAGGTCTCGCTCTTCCCGCCGACGTACAAGGGCGGGCGCAACGGCCTGCGCGTTGACCTGATGGAGAAGCTGGCGGCCCTGCGGCCCAAGTTCCTGCGCTTCCCCGGCGGCAACTACCTCGAAGGCAACGTCATCGCCGACCGCTTCGACTGGAAGAAGACCATCGGCCCCGTCGAGCAGCGGCCCGGACACCGCAACTCCGCCTGGGGGTACTGGTCCACCGACGGCCTCGGCCTGCCCGAATACCTCCAGATGACCGAGGACCTGGGCTGTGTCCCGCTGCTGTGCGTGTACGCCGGATACTCCTTGCAGGGCGCGCACGTCACCGGTGATGCCCTGAAGCCCTTCGTGCAGGACGCCCTCGACCAGATCGAGTACATCACCGGGCCCGCCACCTCCACCTGGGGCGCCAAACGGGCGGCCGACGGGCACCCGGCGCCCTTCCCCCTCACGTATGTGGAGATCGGCAACGAGGACTGGTTCGACAAGTCCGGCTCGTACGAGGAGCGTTATGCCGCCTTTCATGACGCGATCAAGGCCAGGTACCCGGCCCTCAAGCTGATCGCCACGACGCCGGTCGCCTCCCGCCCGTACGACCTGATCGACGAGCACTACTACCAGTCGCCGTCCGCCTTCCAAGCGGGCTCCCACAAATACGACGGCCGGGACCGCCGCAGCCCCAAGGTGTTCGTCGGGGAGTGGGCCGCGCAGGAGGGCCGCCCCACCCCCGACCTCGACGCGGCGCTCGGCGACGCGTCCTGGGTGGCCGGGATCATCCGCAACTCCGACCAGGTCCTCATGGAGTCGTACGCGCCGCTCTTCAGCCACGTCAACGACAACACCTGGGCCACCAACCTCATCGCGTACTCCGGCCTGACCAGCTACAACTCGCCCAGCTACTACGCACAGCAGATGCTGCGCACCCGCCGGGGCTCGGTGGTGCTGCCCACCGAGGTGCGCGCGCTGCCCGGCCTCAACGTCGTCACCACCCATGACCCGGGCAGCCACCGCATCTATCTCGCGGTGGTCAACACGGGAGGCACGGCCCGTAAGACGGCCGTTTCCCTCCAGGGGGTCGCCCGTACGGCACCGACCGGCGCTGTCACGGTCCTGGCCGCAGCGGACAGGAAGGCCACCAACACACTCGCCGACCCGGAGGCGGTGGTCCCGCACAGCCGGTCCGTCAGCGGCATCACACCCGCCTTCACGGCGACCTTCGCCCCGTACTCGGTCACGGTCCTGGAGGTGCGGACGGCCTGAACGGCCGGCGGCGCGGAGGCGCGGCGCGTGCCGCCGGTGTGAGCGGGGCCGCCGGACGCGTCGCGAACCCGCGACGCGTCACGCTGTATCACGAGTGTGACAAAGCGTGTGGTCTTCCTCATTGCCCGGGCGATCCGCCCTTTGATGGGGTGGGCGCATGCGTCCCGCCGCCCTCCTCGCCGCCTGTGCCCTCGCCGCGAGCACTGTCCTCGTCGCCGGATGCGGATCGGAGAACGCCGCCTCCGGCTCCCGCGCCGCGTCCGGTTCGCCGACGTGCGCCTCCCGCCCGCCCACCGGCGACCCCGCCGACCTGAAGCGGGACGGTGTGACCATCCTCAGCCAGGGCTGCGGCCCCTCCCCAAGTGCGCAGACCGAGTTCGAGGTCACCAACACGGAGACCGAGCCGTTCACGTACACCATCTCCTTCGAGGTCCGGAACGGCTCCGGGGAGGTGACCTCCAACCCGCACCGGACAGTGGCCTCCGTGGCGCCGGGCCAGACCGTACGTAAGACCCTGGAGCTGGGCGAGGTCCCCACTGCCGGTGCGCGCGTGCGCATCGGCAAGGTACGGGCGGTCCCGGCGGACGAGGCCTCCGAGGTCTCCGGGAAGTGCCCGCCCTCGGGGATGCGCATCACGACCGACGAGGGCGATGCCGCCATGGGCCTCCGCGCCGTGGGGCTCCACCTGGCCAACTGCGGGACCGGCGTCGTCAAAATCAACGGCTACCCCCGCCTCCAGCTCCTCGACGAGAGGCGGCGGCCGCTGACCGGCGTACGGATCCTCGACGGCACCGGCGCGATCTCCACGGCCGGAGGCCCGGACGCCCCGCCCCGGCCGGTGACACTGCGGCCGGGAGAGGCGGCATACGCCTCCCTGATGTGGCGCAACACCACCGAATCCGGCACCCCCGTGAACGTCCCTTACGTCCGGGTGACGCCGAAGCCCGGTTCGCCGACCGCCATCGTGACCCCGGAACTGGACCTCGGAACCACGGGAAGGCTGGGGGTGGGTCCCTGGACGAAGGACAGGGTCTCCCGCCCGGCGACTCCCGACGGCTACAGCGGGGGCAGGCCCAGCCGGACCCCGGGTTCGACGGGGGAGTAGGCGGGCTCGTCCGCGTAAGCGCCGGGGCTGACGGCGGGTTCGACCCAGGTTTCCCGGCCCCCGTACACCCATGGGCGGCAAATGCTCTGATTGCCCACCAGTGTCCGACTCCGGCACATGCACAAACCGGCGAGTCGCTCACATCGGACTCCGGTGGGGCCCGGTGTCACCTGTCACCCTCCGCTGCCTCATGATGGCCCGCATGTCCCACACTTCCAGGCGCAGCCTGCTCGCCGTCTTCGCGGCCTCGGCTGCCACCGTTCCGCTCAGCGGTCTGGCCGCCGCCCCGGCGCGTGCCGCCGTTTCCGCCGGCTCTGCCGGGTCCCTCGCGGCGCCCGCCGGTCTGGCCTCGCCGCGCTCCTCGGTCACGCTGCCGCCGCTGAACGCCTCCTACTTCAGCCAGCTGACGCTGAACACCCCGCTCGCCGCCGCCGTGCTGTCGGGCACCCCGGCCCGTACCGAGGTCACCTCCGGCGGCAAGCGCGTCGCGCTGCTGACGCATGGCGCCCGTACCGTCGTCCTGCCCGGCCCGCAGCGTACGTTCACGGAGAACAAGAAGTCCTTCGTGGACGACTTCGGGCGCACCCTGCCGGACGTGTCGCTGCCCGTGGCCGACCGCTCGTACTGGGGCACCTCCCCGGGCGGCGGCAGCTGGTCGACCCTCGGGCCCGCGGACACCGACTACTCGGTCGTGCCGGGCGCCGGTGTCATCGCCCTCACCACCGACTTCGCCAGCCGTCACGCCACCCTTCGCGACGGCGAGATCACGGACTTCGACGTGCGGTCCGTCGCGCACTTCGACAAGGTGCCCGCGGGCCAGGCGTGCTCCTACGCGCTGTCCTTCGGCTACCAGGACACCAGCAACAACTACCGCGCCCGGTTGTCCTTCCTGACGACCGGCGCGGTCGAACTGCGCGTCGAGAAGGAGGTCGCCGACAAGGTCGACCTGCTGCCGAACTCGACCGCCCTCACCCTCGCCACGGGCGTGGCCGCCGGCACCGACTGGACGATCCGGGTACGCCGCGAGGGCACCCGCATCCAGGTCAAGGCCTGGCGTACGGCCTCCACGGAACCGGCCGCCTGGACCGTCGACGTCAGCGACGCCACCTTCGGCAAGGGCCGGGTGGGCCTGCGCGCCCTGGCCAACAACGGCTGCACCAACCTGCCGGTCAAGCTCGCCGTCAGCCGCTTCCAGGTGGACGAGTCCACCTGGGCCGCGCCGCCGAGCGTCACCCACGGCGACTGGGTGCGGGTCCTGCCCGAGCCCTTCGACGGGAACTGGACGCCGGAGCTGGAGAAGACCATCCGCTCCTGGGCGGGCTCGACGGCTCCGGACGTCCTCGCGTACGCGGCGATGTTCCTGGCCGACGGCCCCGCCGTGGTCAGCGGTTCCGGGCCCGCCAAGGACAAGCAGGTCCTGGGCGAGGCGGGTTACGGCTACCTGGACCCGCAGGGCTACCGCTATGAGGGTGCCGACTTCCACGAGTACATGAACACCGGCTGGACCTTCCCCGACGGCACCTACACCGGCCCGTCCAGCAAGCAGGCCGGCAACCTCGACTGCTCCGGGTATACGCGCATGGTGTACGGCTACCACCTGGGCGTACCGATGGCCGCGGGCGAGGACACCTCCCGCACGCGCATTCCGCGCAAGTCCCGGCACATGGTCGACTACGCGCCCGGTGTGCGCATCGACCGGACCGACGGTACGAACCCGCCCGCCGCGACGCTGCTCCAGCCCGGTGACCTGGTGCTGTTCAACGCCGACTCCGGCGACGACAACCCGACCGTGACGGTGGACCACGTCGGCATCTACCTGGGCGCGGACGCGGACGGCAAGCGCCGCTTCCTCTCCAGCCGCAAGACGAACAACGGCCCCACCATGGCGGACCTGGGCGGCGCCTCGCTGCTCGACGGCACGGGCACGTACGCCAAGAAGCTGCACACGGTCCACCGCATCTGACGGCCGTCGACGTCGCCCTGTGGGACCTCAAAACCCGCATCCTCGGTCTGCCGCTGGTCCGTCTCATCGGCGCGGCCCGGACCGAGCTCCCGTCCACGGCAGCGGCGGTTTCACCACGTACGACGAGGACACCCAGGACCGGCAGCTGCGCGCCTGGGTGCACGATCAGCATCCCCCGCGGCAAGATCAAAACCGGCGAGTCGTGGGGGCGGCCCGAAGAACGCGACCGTACGCGGGTGTCCCGGGCACGCGCCGCCATGGGCGACAGCGCGGAGTTGTACGTGGACGCCAACGGCGGGTACACGGCCAAGCAGGCCGTGCGCGTGGCGGAGCACCTGCACACGCAGGGCGTGACCTGGTTCGAGGAGCCCGTCTCCTCCGACGACCTGCCGGGCCTCGCCCTCATCCGGGCGGCCGTCCCGCTGGACGTGGCCGCCGGTGAATACGGCTACACGCTCGCCTACTTCGGCCAGATGCCGCGCGCCGGCGCCGTGGACTGCCTCCAAGCGGATGTGACCCGGTGCGGCGGCATCACCGTCCGGCTGAGGGCCGCGGCCCTCGCGGCGGCCGTGGGCCTGGAGTTCTCCGGGCACTGCGCGCCCCACGCGCACGCCCATGCGGCGGCGGCCGTACCGAACCTGCGGCACCTCGAATGGTTCCACGACCACGTCCGCATCGAGTCCCTCTTCTTCGAGAGAACGCTGGCTCCGGACGGAGGGACGATCAGCCCCGGCGAGAGTGACGCCCCCGGCCTCGGGCTGACCCTGAGGGAGAAGCGGGCGGAGAAGTAACGCGTCACCTGACCTGTCGTCAGGAGTGCGGTGCGGCGCGGTAGTTGGGCGGACGGCGGACACCCCGCGACGCCCCAGAGGCCGATCGAGCAAGCCGTGCTGTGGCTGCCGGGCTGAGGGCGGCGGTCTCCAGCACCGCCGCACCGCCCGGCAGGGCCCGGCAGGGCCCGGCAGGGAAAGGCCCCTGGCGTCTGCGGTGTGCCGTGGGTTACGCGGGCTGGTTGGTGACGTAGAACCCGGCGTCGTGGATGGGAGTGATCTCGGCGGTCTCGCCCTGGGTGGCCAGCCATTCCTCGCGGAGGCGGGCGGCTTCGTCGTCGGCCTGGGAGGCGGGGACGAGGCGGCCGTCAGGGGTGAGACGCATCGGCGTGTCGCCGGCGGGGCGCCAGTCGAAGCGGGCGGCGATCTTGAAAAGGTCTTCCTGGGTGAGGGGGCCGCCGTTGTCCTTCTCGGCCTGGAGGGCGGTCGGGTGGTAGTCCTCGTAACCGCCGGGCATGTGGAGGGTGAGGAAGTGGGCACCCTCACCGGGCGGAGTGGCCCAGGTGTGGCGCGTGCCACTGGTGATGTGGGCGAGGGCGCGCGGGCGCAGCTCCACGACCTCGTCGTCGACCTGGACCAAAAGAGTGCCGGAGACGACGTAGTAGGTCTCCGTGGACTCGGCATGGGTGTGCAGCGGAGGGCCCGACCAGGCCGGGCCCTGGCGGGTTTCCACCCACGAGGCCGCTTGGCCGGTCATCTTGCTGGAGAGGACGATCTCGAATCCGCGGCGACCCTCGGGGCGCTGGCCGGGGAGGACGATGTGCGTCATAGGAGGGCTTCTCTTTCCGCTTGATAATGGCTTGAGTTCTGATCTACCCCACATCGGGCCTGTTCGTCTGCGGGCCCCGTCCGCAGTCGAACGCGGACTCCCTTCCGCCCGGGGCTGCCACAGCATCGGCTGAGACTCCCGTCACCTCCTGGGGTTCTCCTGCGGGCGGCACGGGTGATGGCTCACAGAGATCGCTCTGTGGTGAACACCCCTGTGGTGAGGTGGACTTCCTGTCCGTTCCACCTGTCCCAGGAGACTGCCGTGTCTGCTTCTCCACAGGAGATTTCCAGGAACTGCGTCTACGCCGGTGCGCTGACGCACAACGCTGACGCTCTTGCCGAACTGTTTACCGAGGACGGCGTCCTGGAGGCACCGCTCGTGTCTGCCGACGCGGCTTTCCCCAGGCGGATGGAGGGGCGCGAGGAGATCCGTAGGTCGATGGCGGCGTACTACGAGCGGCAGAAGGGAGGCGGGGGAGCGCCGAACGTGGAGAAGTCCCGGTACGTGCTGCACATCACCGACGATCCCGATGTGTTCGCGACTACTTCGCGCCGGGATGGCGAGTTGAGCGGTAGCACACAGGTGGCTGCGCCTGCCCCGGGTGACCGCCGGGCTCCGCCCTCTCACTCGGTGCGTTTGCGGCGGCGGTAGGCGGCCGCTCCATCTGATCGAGATCAGCACGTACGACACGAGCGCCGTCAGCTGACGGGTTCGGCGGGGAGGCGGGAGCGCGCGTCGAAGTCCGCGCGGGCCGCCAGGATCTCCCGAGCGTGTTCGAATGACCAGTCGGCGATCGCGGTGGTCAGTTTGCCCGCGGCGACGCCGACTTCGGTCAGCGCGTACTCGACACGCGGCGGGGTGGTGGGGTACACCGTGCGCTCGACCAGACCGTCGCGTTCCAGGGTGCGCAAGGTCTGCGTGAGCATCTTCTGGGTGATCCCGTCGAGGAGGCGACGCAGTTCGTTGAAGCGCATGGGGCCCTCCGCGCGCCGCAGTGCGGCCAGGACGTACATCGACCACTTGTTGGCCAGCACTTCGACGACGGTCCGGGAAGGGCAATCGCTGCGGTAACTCGCGTGCGGCTCCGCAGGAGAGTGTTTCGAGGTGGTATCCATGAGGTACCTAGGTACCAAAAAGGTGCCTACTTTACAACCGATACCCATTCCTTCGAGGATGAAGATCGTCGCCCGCTCGGAGCGATCAGACATTCAAGGAGGAGTTCTTGTGGCCAGCACCATGCGCGCCGTGGACCTCAACGCCTACGGAGGCCCCGAGGTCCTCGAACTCGTCGAAGTCGCCAGGCCGGAGCCGCGCGCTGACGAAGTGCTCGTGCGGATCAGCGCTGCCGGGGTCAACCCGGCCGACTGGCGGATCCGTTCGGGCGAGGTGCGCAGGTTCGGTGAGCCGCCGTTCACGCTCGGCCTGGATCTGAGCGGCACCGTCGAGGCGGTCGGCCCGGAGGTCTCCCGGTTCCGGCCGGGCGACCACGTCTTCGGGGTGGCCTTCCCGCCCCATGGCTCGTACGCCGAGTACGCAGCGGTACCCGAAACCGCGCTGGCTCTCGCCCCGACCGCGCTCGACCTCGTGCACGCCGCAGCGCTTCCCGTCACGGGGCTGACCGCATGGCAGGCCCTCGTACGCACCGCACAGGTCCGTGAGGGCCAACGTGTTCTCGTGCATGCCGCGGCAGGCGGCATCGGCCATCTCGCCGTCCAGATCGCCAAGGCGCACGGCGCGTACGTCGTCGGCACCGCTCGCTCCCCCCACCATGCCTTCCTCCAAGATCTCGGCATCGATGACGTCGTGGACTACACCGAAGCCGACTTCGCGAAGCGGCTGAGCGGGATCGACATCGTGATCGACCCGATCAGCGGCGACTACGGCCCGCGCTCACTGGAGGTGCTGGCTCCCGGCGGAGTGCTCGTGGACGTACGCGGTAGCGGCCCGGACCGCACCGCGCTCCGCACGCAGGCGAAGGCGCGCGGTCTGCGCCTGGCCGAACTCGGCTTCACCCCGTCGGGCACGGATCTGGAGCACATCGCCGCCCTCGTGGACCGACACGCCTTGCGTGTCGCCGTCGAGCAGGTCCTCCCCCTCGAAGCCGCCGCTCGGGCCCACGCATCCAGCGAGTCCGGCCGGACCCGGGGCAAGATCCTCCTCAAGGTGGCATGAACCACGCCCGGCCCCCATGGGCCGGGTCCCACTCAAGCGGTCTGCCGCACCGGACGCGCCCACAGCAGCACCGCCGTGGCAGCCGCCAGCAGTGCGACGCAGCCGCTGAAGATCAGGCCCGACTGCCGCAGGCCCAGCGTGACGGCCATGATTCCGACTCCGACCACGGGGATCGAGATCGCCACGTACAGCACGACGAACAACGCTGAGGTGATCTCCGCTCGCCGCTCGGGCGGGCTGTGTTCGCTCACCTCGGTGACACCGGCCCTGAACGACAGACCCTGTCCCGCACCCGCGGTGATCGCCCCCACCACCAGCAGGGGCAGGGAGGCCGTCAGCAGCGCGGAGGAGATCAGCGCCATGCCCGCCACGAGGATCACGCAGCCCCACGGCAGCGCCCGGCGGACACCGACTCGTCCCATCAACAGCTGACCGGCCGTCGACGCCGCGAAGACCGTGAAGACCACCATGCCGGAAACCGCCGGTTCGCTCACTCCCACCACCTCGCTCAGGAAGCTCGGTGCCACCGAGGTGAACAGCCCCATGGTGGCGAACCCGGCGAAGCCCGCCATGGCCGCCGGGACGAAAGCGGGGCGCACCCGCGGGGGTACGCGCAGACGTCGGGGGCGCCGCGACGCACCGTCCCGGTCCCGTACCGTCTCCGGGATCAGCAGCACGCCGACGGCGGCCGCCGCCACGAGTGCCAGGTCCACGATGAACACCTGCCGGAGCGGGTCGGGCGCGTACTGCGCCATCAGACCCGCCAGCAGCGGTCCGCTTCCCAGGCCGCCCATGTTGGCCGCGGTGGCGATCAGCGTGGCGGACGCGGCCCACCGCCGAGGGGCGAGCTCCACCACGGCAGCGGTCGCGGTTCCCGTGAACAGACCCGCGGACAGCCCCGACAGCACCCGGCCCGCGAACAGCTCCGGCAGCCCGCGCTCGAAGAGGAAACACACCGCGCTCAGCGCCGACAACACCAGCCCGGCCAGCAGGACCGGCCGCCGGCCCACGGAGTCCGACAACTGCCCCAGCAGGAGCAGTGCCGCGATGACACCGACCGCGTAGACCGCGTAGATCACCGTCACCATGAACGAGGAGAAGCCCAACTCCCGCTGATACATGCGGTACAGGGGAGTGGGCAGCGTCGTGCCGCACATCGCGACGAAGAAGGCGTAGGCGGCCACGGCGAGGGGCCAGGCGCGCCCGGTGCCGTGCCTGCCGAGGCCGGTGTCGTCCGCTTCGCGCGCGGATGCGTGGTTGCTCACCGCGACTGCCTATCAGGAACACCCGGGTCAGGGCCGCGCGCCCCGCGCGCCGGCGGTGATGACTCACCGGCTGGGCGAAGACGACGACGCGACCAGGGGTGGGCTTACGGTACCCGTGCCAGGGGGTCTGGGACCGGACGGTGGGGCCACGACAGGGCCGGGGCCTCATGTGGCCGGGGCCCGGGGACGCCGACGGTATGAGGGTATCGACCGAACCTCGGGCAGTGCCCGGCAACCCTCGGGCAGTGCCCGGTCTGTGAGGCCCTCATGCCCTCCTCCCGTTCACCCGTGGCCCTTGACCGGAGAATCGGCTCCGGCCTCGCCCGTTTTCCCTTGCGGGTACGGGCCGGTCCCGCCTCGTGGGACGAGCTGACCGGTATCGCCCGGCGGCTGGAGGCCGGCCGGTTCGTGGTCGTCTCCGACCGCGGCGTCCCGGCGTCCACCAGCCAGCTCTTGCCACACCCGACCGGCCTCCAGACGTACAGGCTGCGGGGGAGGAGCGCAGCAGCCCGCGTGATCCCGCCAACTCACCGGCGAGCCGGGCGAGCCGGGCGACCGCGTGCCGTTGCGCCGCAGCCGCGTACTCCTGGTCCAGAACTACCGGTCCACCGGGAACCTCGCTCACCACAGCGGCCTGGCGCCGGGCGAAGGACGAGCGGAAGGCCGTGATGCGCTGGAGAACTGTGACTGACCTTCAGTGATTCTATGGACAACGCCGCCTGGAGTGACCGTCGTTGAGGTGACTCGGTCGGGGCGCCCGGGACTGCTTCAGCCCACCGCGTCCCCCGGCGCCACCGGGTGCGCCTCCAGCTCCGGTGCGGCCAGCAGCTCGGCGATCAGCGCGCGGGATCCGCCGACGTATGTGCTGACCAGGTCCACGTCACCGCCCAGGCACCAGGCACGGTCCTGGGGCCACCACAGGTCGGGCAGCTCGGCGAACTCGTCGAGGGACACCGGCGAGACGGCGTCGGTCAGTGGCCCGGCGAGCAGCACCTCCTCGCGGCCGGGGGTCTCGAAGGAGGGGACGTGGTCGAAGTCCCACCGGCCGTAGCCGTTCCACAGCCCGAACCAGCAGTGCTCCACCGTCTTGGTGTGCCGGGCCAGGACCGGGATGAGTGCCTGGGCGACGGCGGGCGGCGTCGGCCCCTCGGCCGGGTGCTCGTCCCACACGCCGGCCAGACCGTACACCTCGGCATTCTGGTAGTCCCGGTCCGCGCCGATCAGCTCGTGCCAGTCGGTGCCCGGCGCCACTTCGCGCCCGTACGCGGCCGCCACCGCCGCCCATCGCACCGGCCGTTCCTCCAGGGAGGCCGGATGCAGCACCCGGACGTACGCGGCGAATCCGGGCGCGGCGACGCCCGCCACGGTGCCGAAGTCCCCTTGTCCCGGGGGTCGTTCGGTGAGCCAGCGGGCAGGTCCGAGATCGGTGTTCTGCACGCGAAGGCGTCCGTACAATTCGGGTGAGGGCTCCCGGTGCACCGGGCGGTAGTCGTCCACGCGCACAGTCTGCCCGTTCCCCTGCCACACGGTGTCGGCGCCCGGCCCTGCTGCACATCCACGGAGACGGGCGCGCGATGGGGCTCGCGCAGAACATCGCCGCATGGGCCCTGGCGGGTGCCTGGCGAGGCATGGCC